>CASRZA010000016.1 GCA_949439935.1 uncultured Bacilli bacterium | reverse complement strand
GAATTTAAAGAGGAGTTACGAAATAAGCTTAGACGTCTTAAGTATAAGGTTGTCGATGCTAGTCCTGAAAATACACCGACAGACGATTATCCTGATTTTGCGTTTAAGCTTTGCAAGATGGTTTTGGAAGAGGACGATGCCTTTGGAATCTTAATATGCGGATCTGGCGTAGGCATGAGCATAGCAGCAAATAAAGTAAAAGGGATAAGATGCGCTCTTGTAAACAGTGCTAGAGCCGCTACTCTATCGAGAGCTGATGACGACGCTAACGTAATCGCTTTGGATTCTATTATGGATATAGATTTTGCTGTGGAATGTGTTAGACTTTTTGCAGAAACCAAATTTAAAGAAGAGGAAAAATACCATCGTCGCCTCAACAAAGTCATAGATTATGAGAACGGTGCATATAATGAACTATAAGCTAATAATTTATATATTAGTAGTTCTTACGACGACATTCGGTATGTCGAGTGTCGATTTGAATAGGTTCTTTAAGCAAGGAAGAGTGGTAGAAGCGAACATATTTGCGATGCTCATGATCTTGGCTATTTCGGAACTCGTAAGTAGTTTTATAATACATTTTTTGGAGGTCAGCAAAATACTATAATGACGATGAACAATAAGACGCTTTCTATTATAGCAGTTGCATTATTTCCTTTTGTAGTAATTAGTTTCGTATTTAAAAGTGACGAGACTAATTTTAATTTGGATAAATCTTTTGGTCCGGATATTCCAAATGGGCTTTTAGATGATAATAGTGAGGTTGAGGAGTATACTGTAAGGGTTTTGGTAAATGGAGAAACCGAAGTGTTACCTTTAGAAGATTATGTAGTGGGGGTCGTCGCAGGGGAGATGCCAGCCAGTTTTGACATAGAAGCTTTGAAAGCTCAGGCTATAGCAAGTAGAACTTATGCTCTTTATAAGAAACAGTCAAATGTAAGTGCAGAATACGATCTAACTGATAACACGAACACGCAAGTGTATCTTTCGATAGAATCCATGCAAAATAAGTGGGGTAGTGATTTTCAAAAGTACTATGATAAGATTAGTTCTGCGGTTGAGAGTACTAAAGGTCAAGTTATAACTTATGAAGGAGAAATTATCGAGGCTTTCTATTTTGCTATGAGTGGTGGACATACTCTAGAAGCAAGTCAAGTTTTTAATGAGAGTAGAGAATATTTGAAGGGCGTAGATTCGATATATGATAATGCTAATTTGAAGAACTACGAAGTCGTTACTGAATTTGAGAAGCAAGATTTTAAGAACAAACTAAGCATCTCTTGTGAGAATATAATAGTAAATGATATAAAAAAGAATGACGAACATCATGTCGAATCTTTAAGCGTCTGTGGAACAGAGTTTAAAGGTACGACGTTTAGAACGACGCTCGGTTTAAGGAGCACTAATTTTGATATAGAAGTTTTGGATAAAATAAAGATAACTACTAGAGGATATGGTCACGGAGTAGGAATGAGCCAGTATGGAGCGAATGGATATGCTGAGGCTGGATATTCTTATGAAGATATCATAAAACATTATTATACGAATGTCGAAATAAAGGATATAAAAAATGTATAAATTATAGAATATTACCCACAATTGTATTAGAAGGGGAATATGAATGAAAAGATTAAAATTAAAAAGTTGGGTAGTTCCTGCATTATACGTAGTAAGTTTAACGATAATTTTTGCAAGCGCTGTATTAATGGGTAAGATGATGATGGATAAAGACTCGGACGTCAAAGAGACGATCTTTGTTCCAAGCGACATTTTGGAGGACGATACTAAACCAGTCGTCGACGAGATCACTAATGCGACCGTCAATTATCCATATCTTCTAGAAGGTGTTAAAGCGACAAAGGATTTTTATGACAGAGAAGCAAGTGAAGAAAGTCAAATTAATTCGTTGATATTCTATAAAAATACCTATATGGAGAATACGGGTGTTTTATACACAAACAGCGAAAAATTTGATGTCGTAAGTGTCTTAGACGGTACAGTTACGAGCATAACAGACGATGAAATTTTAGGTAAAGTCGTAGAAGTTACGCACTCTACAGAACTAATAACAATATATCATTGTTTGAGCGACGTGAGTGTAGCGATCGGCGATAGCGTCAAACAAAACGATGTCATCGGATCAAGTGGAAAGGTCAATATCGACAAGGGATATGAGAATGCTTTGTTGTTTGAAGTCAATTATCAAGGTCAAATCTTAAACCCTAATAAGTTTTATTTGATGAAGGTCAGCGATTTAATAAAAAAATAGGTGATAATATATGAAAAGGGAAGAAATATTGTTCTATCTAAGTGAGGGAAAGTTAAGTTTATACTTTGTTAACACGAAGGAAGAAAAAATATACGATGTAGATACTTCTCTTTTTTTTAAATGCGGAGAAATATCGAATGTCGCGAAGGGTGAAAGCGTGTTGACTGAAATCCTTTCAAAAATCAAGTTTAGCCATAGTTATTTAAAACCTAATCTAATCGTTCTTTATAATGATATTTGTCATGCCGATATGAAATATCTTTTCAGGTGTGTACTTAGAGGTTTTAGTTATAATGCAATTAAATTTGTTAGGCTTTCGTCGCTGGTAAAGATGATTTGTAAGGATAAGAATGTGATTGTGTTTGATCGAAACTATTATACTTTAATGGATAGAGGTGAGAAAAGCATGGATGACAGCAAATTAGGGGAAAAACCGATCATAATCGGAAAAGGGAAGACTTCTTGTATTCATTATCCCGAAGAAGACATCATTTTTAGGACGTTGAAATCGTATTTTACAAATGTCGACATTTATGATAATATGGATGTAGGAGATGATGTTTTGTGAAGATTTCAATTCATGGAGACCACGTAAAGATTACGGAGGCGATCAAGGAATATGTAGAGGAGAAGCTTGGAAAATTAGCCAAGTATTTCGACGATTCAGTAGACATCGATGTTATTGTAAAGGTTAGATTGAGAGGTAACGAAGATGTAATCGAAGTTACTGTTCCGACTAAGCTGTTTACATTGAGAGCAGAAGCAAATCATGAGGATCTATATGCTGCGATCGATTTAGTGCAGAAAAAATTGGATACACAGATAAAGAAAAATAAGTCTAAGTTAGCAAATAGGTACAGAGATAAGAAGGGCTACGTAATGCTAGCGGAGGAAGAAAATACTAAAGAGGAAGAAAGCCAGATAGTACGTCGGAAAGAAGTAGAGTTTAAACCTATGGACGAAGATGAGGCTATACTTCAAATGGAGCTTTCTGAACACGACTTTTTCGTATTTAAGAACTCGAAAGAGAAATGCACTAGTGTAGTTTATAAACGAAAAGACGGTAAATACGGAGTAATCAATGCGAGATAAACAGAAGTAAGTTCTGTTTTTTTCATGGTTGTCGATTGCTCATTTGTATTTAACAGGCATAATTGTTTTAATTACCTATTGTAGAGCAAATTACAACTTTCTCAGAAGACGATAAAAAGGCATTAAAAATCGAGAATTTTTCATGTGAAAGTTTACTTTTCTCTTTTATTTTGCTAAAATAGAGAGCGTGGAGGTCATAGATAATATGAATATATTAAAAAGTTTAGTTGACTCTGAGTATAAAGAGTTACAAAAGTTTAAGAAGATTGCAGATGCCATAGAAGCTATGGAACCTGAAATACAAAAGCTTACCGATGAGGAATTGGCTAACAAAACTATAGAATTTAGGGAAGAGATAAAGAACGGTACTACCTTAGATAATTTGATAGTACCTGCTTTTGCGGTCGCTAGAGAAGCTGCATATAGAGTAATCGGCGAAAAGCCTTACTATGTGCAATTGTTAGGCGGTCTAGCAATACACTTCGGTAATATAGCAGAGATGAAGACTGGTGAAGGTAAAACTTTGACAGCTATAATGCCTGCTTATTTGAATGCACTTAGTGGTGAAGGAGTTCACATCATAACAGTCAACGAGTATTTGGCTCAAGTCGGCGTTCAGTGGATAGGACCGATTTATAATTTCTTAGGTTTAACCGTCGGTCTCAATCTGAGAGAGTTGAATCCGGAAGAGAAAAGAGAAATATATAATGCCGACATTACGTATTCTACAAATAACGAGATCGGTTTCGATTATCTACGCGACAATATGGTAGTTAAAAAAGAGGATAGAGTTCAAAGACCTTTGAATTTTGTCATCATCGACGAGGTCGACTCCGTCTTGATCGACGAAGCAAGAACACCTCTTATAATCTCAGGCGGAAAGATGAATTCTAAGAATCTCTATATGGATTCTGATATGGCTGTTAAGAAGCTTAAGGCAGATGAAGACTATACTGTCGATGAAAAGACAAAGAGTGTATCGTTGACAGAAGTTGGAAGCGAAAAAGTTCAAACAGCTTTCGGTTTAACTAATTTGTATGATGAAGAGAATACAGCCTTAGTTCACCATATCATTCAAGCTTTGAAAGCAAACTATGGAATGAAAAAAGATGTCGACTACATGGTCAACGACGAAGGTGAAGTAGTTATCATCGACCAGTTTACAGGAAGATTGATGCCAGGAAGACAGTTTAGTGAAGGATTACATCAGGCTATAGAAGCAAAAGAAGGCGTTAAAATAAACGAGGAAACTAAGACTATGGCTACGATTACTTTCCAAAACTTGTTTAGAATGTACAAAAAGCTTGCCGGAATGACCGGAACTGCTAAAACTGAAGAAGAGGAATTTAGAGATATTTACAACATGTACGTCATCAGAATTCCTACTAATAAACCTGTGGCTAGAAAGGATTATACAGATTTAATCTATTCTACTGAAGCGGGAAAGTATAAAGCTATCGTTGCTAAAATAAAGGAAATTCACGAGACAGGTGAGCCGATATTAGTTGGTACTATATCAGTCGAGAATAATGAGAGACTTTCTAAGATGTTAAAAAGGGAGGGAATACCTCACGAAGTTTTGAATGCTAAGAACCATTCAAGAGAAGCTGAGATAATAGCCAAGGCTGGTGAAAAGGGTGCCGTGACGATAGCAACTAACATGGCTGGTCGTGGAACCGACATAAAACTTGCCGAAGGAGTAACTGAACTAGGCGGCTTATTCGTAATCGGTACTGAAAGACACGAATCTCGCCGTATCGATAATCAGTTGCGTGGTCGTGCTGGACGTCAAGGAGATCCTGGTGCAAGTCAATTCTTCGTATCTTTTGAGGACGATCTGATGAGAAGATTTGGAACTGATAAGATCAAGCAGATGGTTCAAGGTTTAGGTTTATCAGATGATCAAGCGATCCAAAATAAGATGCTTTCTAGATCTATTGAGACTGCTCAGAAAAAAGTTGAAGGAAATAACTATGATATGCGTAAGCACTTATTAGATTATGATAACATAATAAGTGAACAAAGAGCGATCATTTATAGAAAACGAAACGAATTATTAGATGCTGAGTTGGAAAGAGAAATCGTCTTAGATACATTTAGAAATCATATCGCAGATGTCGTCGAGAAACACATAGCGCCAGAAGGTAAACTTACTAAAGATGACAATGAAAGTATCGTCGATTTTGTAAATAATAATCTGTTAAGAAAGAGTTCTATTGCCGAAAGTGATATCGCTGGAAAGAAAATAGAAGCAGTAGAAGATTATATCTATAATGCTGTGGCGAGCGAATATGAAGCTAAGACTGGAGAGTTCCCTCAAGAAATCATAGATCAATTTGAAAGAATGATATCACTTCGTGTTATCGATGCTGCTTGGGTTGAACACATAACGACCATGGAACATTTAAAAGAAGGAATCAACCTTCGTGGATATGCACAGACTAATCCTCTTCAGGCTTATGCAATGGAGGGTTACAGTATATTCCAAAATATGTTAGAGAATATCGATCAAAATATATCTAATTTCCTTTTAAAAATGGAAATCAAACAAAATACTGTAGAACAAAAACCTGTACAGAAGGTACAAATGAACGACGGCAAGGAAAAAGTAAGTAATGGGCCTAAGAAGTCAGATAAAGTAGGTAGAAATCAAAAATGTCCTTGTGGTTCGGGAAAGAAATATAAGAATTGTTGCGGAAAGTAAAGTAAAATAAGGGAAAAGCAAAAAATCAAAATGGTAACAAATTTGTTGTTTGTCAACAATCTAAATAAGATGTGGATAAAATCCATTAAAATTAAAGGGTGCCAGCAAAATAAAATTTGTTGACATCCTTTTTATAAAACAGGAGTTTATATGAAAAAGATTTATGTAAATATGGATTTACATTAAGAAGCTCAACATTTGATAAGAATATGTTTAATGATAAATGTGATGAAAACAAGGAAGGTATAGATTTTAATTTAAATTTTTATTTAGAATCTTGTTTTACTGATTTCGAAAAATTATCATATAACTATTTAGAATCTGATAATTACGAAGAAATAGAAGTTTCGAACAAGGTAACTATTAATTCAAAAACAGCAACCAGATTATTACAATCAAAAATGGAATTCTATAACAGTAGAAATGATCTTGAAAGAAAAATAAGATTAATATTAAATATACCATTAATATTCCAAATTGTGTGCATTGAATTTTATGATGAAGATAAAAAGTTTTTAACTGCAGTACAAGGAAATAGACAACTTTCTTTTTGGAATAGATTAACGTATAAAATAAATCCAGAAGAACTTGCAAACAATAGTAGATATAGAATGGATTTTAATGTAATGAAAAGCACAAATAAGTTATGTATCAGATTTTGATAAATTGTTAAACGAAACAAAACAAATAGAAAGTAACTAATTTGCGCGTTTTATAAATCACGGAAATGTGCTATACTTGTTGTAGTGAACGAATGTGGATCTAGTTTTCATTTTGTCCTAAGAGAGGTTAAAGGAATTTATGGCGAGAGTTTTAAAAAGAAAAGAATTAGATAATACGAAATTGGCTACTAGCTATGGTGGCTGGATGTATTGTGAAAAGTGTGGTGAAAACATAGCTTATCTATGTTATTCAAATTATGATAGTCTCGAATTGAATTACCGATGTGCATGTGGAAGTGATGGTAGAATGTTCTTAGATTTTGAAGATAGTAAAGTTGGCAAAAAAAGCGATGATGATTTTATTATTGTCAAAAATAGATTTTGCTGTCCTAATGATAGTAAACCTTTAATTAAAATACTAGATAAAAAAATTGTAAGTTATAAGATGGTTATAACGTGTAAGTCTTGTAGCAGCGTTTATGAAAAAATTAAGTAACAATCGAGGGTGATATGTAATGTTTGATAAACTTAGAATCGATATTGAGAAATGTAGATATTGTGAAGAAAAATTTGGTTTTGAACCAAGACCAGTATTTTGGGGCAATGAGAGTGCTAAGATCGTACAGATAAGCCAAGCTCCGTCTTATACAGTTCACAACAGTGGCAAACCATTTACAGATATGAGTGGAAAAACCTTGAAACATGAGTGGTATCAAATCAGTGAAGAGGATTTTTATAATAAAGATAACTTTTTTATAGGAGCAGTCGCTCATTGTTATCCTGGAAAAGATAAAAACGGTAATGATAGACAGCCTCCGAAGATATGTTTCGAAAAGTGGGTCGAGAAGGAAATAAGAACTGTGGATAATAAAATTTACATAATTATAGGTGCTAAGGCTGCAAGTAGGTTTTTTCCTAATGAGAAATTTGAGGATTTAGTTTTTAAAAACAATGAATGGAATGGTAAGCTCGCACTAGTCTTACCTCATCCGTCGCCATTAAATAAAAAGTGGATAAAAGATAGACCTGAATTTTTAGAGAAAAGAATGGTCGAAGTTCGAAATATAATAAGAGAAATATTGGAATTATAGTAGAAACTTTGTAGATTTAGAAGGTCTTTATCTTTTAGTACTTCTATGAATTTGAAAGTGATGGTGTGATTAGATGAAAAATAAAAAAAACAGGGCATGGATAGAAATTAATTTAAGCAATCTTGAACATAATATAGAAAAAATAACAGAGGCTATTTCAAAAAAGACAAAGATAATGGCGGTCGTAAAAGCCAACGCTACAGGGCATGGCAGTGTACTAATTGCGACTGAATTAGAAAAAATGGGCATAACTGACTTTGCCGTAGCCTCTTTAGAAGAAGCAATCGAGCTTCGCGAGAACGGTATAAAGGGAAACATTTTGATTTTCGGGTATACAGATTTTGAAAATTTGGAAGACGTCATAAAGTACGACTTGATCCAGACGATAGTAGATTACGATTATTCTAAAAAAATTGAGCGTTTAGACTTAAGTGGAAAACTGAAATGTCACGTTAAAATTAATACGGGGATGAACAGACTCGGAGAAGGATTTGATAAAACAGATAATCTCGCAGCGATTTATGAGAATAAAAAATTAGATATACTTGGAATATATAGTCATCTTTCTGTCGTGGATTCCTCAAGTGACGAAGATGTAGAGTTTACTAATAAGCAAATAGATAACTTTAATTTCTGTATTTCTTCTTTACAGAAAAAAGGTTATGAGTTAGGAAAGACACATCTTTTTGGAAGTTACGGAGTAACTAACTGTGATAAATTAGAGTATGACTTCGTTCGAATGGGAATATTTATGTATGGCGTCGATAGTTCTCCTAACGCATATCAAAAGAACAGGTTAGACTTGAGACCGATTTTATCGTTAAAGTCAAGGATTTCTTCTATAAAAAATATTTCAAAGGGAGAAAATGTCAGCTATGGAAGAGTCTATAAAGCAAACGAGCCCCGAACAGTCGCTTCTGTATCCATCGGATATGCCGATGGAGTGCCTAGGAATTTATCTGAAAAGGATCTCTTCGTCAAGGTGAGGAATTCTTACGCTAAAGTTATCGGAAGAATATGTATGGATCAGTTGATCATAGATGTAACCGATATAAAAGGAGTAACAGAAGGCGATGAAGTGTCGTTGATCGATATCTACGACGAGAAATTGTCTGCGATGGACATAGCAGTAAAATCTGACAATATTGCTACGGAATTTTTGAGTAGGCTCGGATCAAGACTTCCTCGTATAGGTTATTATGAAGAAAAATAAGATGGAGAATTCTCTATCTTATTTTATGTATTCAATTTTATTTTTGTAGTTTTCTTCTAATTCAGTTACAAATAGCGATTTATTTTTCTGAGGTACTAATAAGAAAACTATGTTTTTAGTTCTCGTCAATGCTACATAGAAAAGTCTGCGTTCTTCATCAAAAGGAAACTTTTGTGATTCACGGGAGACGAATCTTAAAATTGCATCATCTTTCATTTGATTTGGGAAGCCGAGAGTGTCGTCTTTTAAATTTAATAAAATTACATTTTCACTTTCGAGGCCTTTCGATCTGTGGGCTGTCAAATATTTTATTTTAATAGATCTATTTTCTTTATATATGATTTCTTCATTTTTTATTTCAAAATAATTACTATCTATGAAGGGAATATAATCTTTATTGTTTCTTCCTAATACTAGTATTTCATTTCCAAAATTTTTATAGATGTGCAAGACGAGAAGTCGAAAATCTCTTTTGGCATTTTCTATATATTTAATAATTATAGGTTTTTGAAGCGTTTTATTGGATTTTAATTTTTTTCTCATTTGACTCTTATTTTTCATGACAAAGTCTCCTGCGACGCTTATGAGTTCTTTGCTATTTCTGTATGTGTTTTGAATTTTTAGTATTTTTCCTTCTTTAAATATTTTTCTAAAATCTAAAAATAGGGTTAGGTCACATCCCGTGAATCGATATATCGATTGAAAATCGTCACCTACTGCAATTAGGGAAGAACCTGTTTTTTCGAGTATACTTCTAACTAGTTCGAACCTTACTATTGAAGTATCTTGGTATTCATCTATAATTATATATTTTGTCTTGTGGAAAAAGCCTAATTTATCCACAGTTTTTTTAGCCTCGATCAGCATGTCGTCAAAGTCAATCTCGTTGTTATTTTTAAGATAGTCCATATATTTCCTATAGATGTTTAATGATAGTGTTAGAAGTATTTTTTCGCGTTTATATTTTTTTAAGTTGAAAGTAAGTTTAGCTCTATCTAAAAATTTTATGAAGTCTTCGAGTTGATAATTGCTCGATTTAAATAGATGAATGAAAGTCGAGATCAATCTCTCAAGTGAAATTACGTCGTCTTGATGGTATTCATAAAAACTTTTATAATCTTTTTTATTTTTTAAATTAAAGTATTTTAATAGCATTTCTAAATTCTTTTTTGATCGGTAGATGTCCTCTCTAAAAAATTCTCTGATAATATCATCAAGTAAACTCGTGTCGGCGATTTCAAAATAGAATTCCTTTTTTAATATTTCTAGTGCAAGTTTATGAAATGTATAGACGTTTAAATTAAGTCCTATGTCTTCTTCAATTTTTCGCTTTAAATCTTGTGAAGCCGCGGTAGTAAACGAAATGCAGATTATTTCCTTTGGATCGATTCTCTTTTCTTCGACTAGGTATTTAATTTTACCTAAGATAGTTAAAGTCTTACCTGAGCCTGCTCCAGCGACGACGAGTAAGTGCTGGCTTTCATCTGTGACTATTTTTGATTGTTCTTCATCGAGAAAATATTTTCCTACTTTAAATGACATATGCAACACCCCGTTATATTATAATCTGAGTTGGGGTATTTTTCAATTCATCAAAAAAGACGACGACGATAAACTATAATTTAAAGTCAAGTATATCGTTGTCGTTCATATTTTTATTATCAAAATATAGTCGTTCTTCTATGCCATGTATTCTCGCGATGATGTTGGAAGGAAACTTCTTAATCAGTAAGTTCAACGAAGTAGTGTATTTATTGTAATAAGATTTTGCCGCATCGCTCTTTTCTTCGACGATCTTAATCTCTGTGAAAAGGTTTCTAAATGCTTCTGTGTCTAATTTATCTGAGTAATCTTCTTTGATCTTTTTAAATGTTTCAGTTATCTTTGTAAGTGTACGATCGGCATCAAAGCTGCTCATTTTATCTTTCTCAATAGCTTTAAAATTATCCTGTTTTACATCAGTGTTCGAATTGATCTCTTTTTCGATATTCAGTAAAATATCGTATCTCTTTCGGATTGTTTCATCGATCTCACTTTCAGCTTCGTTAATTCTAATCTTGTATTTTTGAAGTCTATTATAAATTAAAATATAAACGATTGCAAAAATTGCTATGACTGCAACTAAAGCAAAAACTACTACTACTATTTTTTCCATTTTTGATTTCACATCCTATATACATTATAGCAAATTATAATTTTATTTTAAATATTTTTTACCACTATTTATATTTTGTGTTAAGATATTGTCGGTGGAATTTTATGAAGATAGAAGTAGTCAAAGTGGGATCGTTGGAAACGAACTGTTATATTTTAAAGATCAAAGATGAAGTACTCGTCGTCGATCCTGGAGCTGAAGTAGAGAAAATTATCTCTCATCTGGGGAAGTCAAAAGTCAGAGGAATAATTATCACGCATCATCATTTTGATCACGATGGAGTCGCATTAGAGTTAGCGATGAGAACGCATACGGATATCTATGATTACCATAATCTTAAAGTTGGAAAGAAAACCGTAGGTCTTTTTACATTTGATGTAATCGCTACGCCTGGTCATAAGGATGACTCGATAAGTATACTGTTTCGTGATGAGAACGTTATGTTCTGTGGGGATTTTATATTTAAAAGTTCTATAGGTCGTTGGGATTTACAAGGTGGCAATTTCATCGAGATGAAAAAAAGCATTATGAAAATTTTAGGTTATGACGATTCTATAGTGCTTTATCCTGGTCATGGAGAAACGACCATTTTGAAAGATGAAAGAGGGAATTTGCAAAAATATCTAAAATGCTTTTAATTTTGTAATTTTGTGCTAAAATAATAAGGAAATTTGGTGATATATATGGATAAAATTATCGTAAAAGGAGCAAGGGAAAACAACCTAAAAAATGTCGACATAGAAATTCCTAAAGATAAGTTGGTCGTGATGACTGGTGTATCGGGATCTGGTAAGAGTAGTTTAGCTTTCGATACTATTTATGCAGAAGGACAAAGACGCTATGTCGATTCTTTGAGTGCCTATGCGAGACAGTTTTTAGGAGGTACTGAAAAGCCAGACGTGGACTCTATCGAAGGGCTCAGTCCTAGCATATCGATCGATCAGAAGACGACGTCGAAGAATCCTCGTAGTACTGTTGGAACTGTCACAGAAATATACGATTATTTAAGATTGTTATTTGCTAGAGTTGGAACTCCATATTGCCCTAATCATAACGAGCCTATAACAAGTCAAACGGTGGACGAAATAGTGGGTAAAGTAATGTCTTTGGGGGAAGGTACGAAGATCGAAGTTCTTGCACCCGTTGTTAGAGCTTCAAAGGGTACTCACAAGGAAGTTTTAGAAAACCTACGAAAGAGTGGATTTACTCGTGTGAGAGTCAATGGGACTGTCTATGATCTGAGCGAAGAGATCACTTTAGAAAAAAACAAAAAAGATGTCATCGAAGTCGTCGTCGATCGAATCGTCGTGAAGGATAAAGATCGTGCGAGACTTTCTGAGGCTGTAGAAACGTCAACGCGGATGGCGGAAGGTCGAGTATTAATCAACGTCGTAGGCGACAGGGAAATTTTATTTAGTGAGAATTACGCCTGTCCAATTTGTGATTTTTCTCTTCCTAAGTTAGAGCCAAACATGTTTTCATTTAATAACCCTTTTGGTGCATGTGAAGACTGTAAAGGATTAGGCGTTAAGCAAATGATTAACTTGAATCTTTTGATACCTGATCGAAATTTGTCTATCATGGGTGGTGCTATCAAAGGATTGAGTCTAGATTCTAACATCATGGTGAGCGAACTAGAGACGGTAGCGAAATATTATGATATAGATTTGAATGCTCCGATCGATAGCATCGATAAAAAGAAACTAGATATAATCCTCTATGGGAGCAAAGATATTTTAGAGTTCAAGTATGAAGCTAAGAACGGTAATACTCGCACGACGAAAGATTATTATGAAGGTATCGTGACTAATCTAGAAAGACGATATATCGAAACTAACAGTTCTTGGGTTAGAGAGTGGTTAGAGATGTATATGATGGATACAGAATGCCCTACGTGTCACGGTGCGAGATTGAAAGAAAATATGCTCGCGGTTAAAATCGGTGGAAAAAGCATATACGAAGTGTGTCTCATGAGCATAAGCAAACTTATACCTTTTTTTGAAAAGTTAAAGTTGTCAAAAGAAGAGGCTCAGATCGCAGAACTTTTGCTAAAAGAGATTTTGAATAGATTGACCTTTTTGAAAAATGTCGGTTTAGAATATTTGACATTGGCGAGGACGGCTTCAACTCTCTCAGGTGGTGAACTTCAAAGGATAAGATTGGCTACTCAAATAGGCAGTAGATTAACGGGTGTATTGTATGTTTTAGATGAACCTAGCATAGGTTTGCATCAGAGGGATAACGATAAACTTATTAAGTCTTTGTTAGAAATGAGAGATTTAGGAAACACTTTGATAGTAGTAGAACACGATGAAGATACCATGAGAGCGGCGGACTATTTAGTAGATGTCGGACCTGGCGCAGGGCTACTCGGCGGTAGTATAGTCGCAGCGGGTATACCAGAAGAGGTTATGAAAAACAAAGATAGTTTGACGGGAAGATATTTGAGTGGGGTCGAAAAAATTGAAGTACCTAAAAAACGCCGTAAAGGCAACGGGAATTTTTTGGAGATAAAGGGTGCCAAAGAGAACAATTTGAAAAACATAAACGTCAAAATACCTTTGGGAAAATTTGTATGTATAACGGGTGTGTCTGGTTCGGGGAAAAGTAGTTTAGTCGACGAGATAATATATAAAGCTCTCATGAAAAGTGTATATGGTTCCAAAGTCGAGCCCGGAGAACATAAGACGATAAAGGGCTTGGAATTTATCGATAAGGTAGTTCAAATAAGTCAGGATCCTATCGGCAGGACGCCTAGAAGTAACCCCGCTACATACATAGGACTGTTCGACGACATAAGAGACTTATTTGCAGAGATGAAAGAGTCTAAGATTAGAGGTTTTACTAAAAGCAGATTCTCGTTCAACGTTAAGGGTGGTAGATGTGAAGCTTGTTGGGGAGACGGCGTCAAGAAAATAGAGATGCACTTTTTACCTGATGTATATGTTCCTTGTGACGTATGTGGCGGAAAGCGATATAATAAAGAGACTTTAGAAGTCAAATTTAAAGAAAAAAACATCTACGAAGTTTTGGAAATGAGAGTTAGTGAAGCTTACGACTTTTTTGAAAGCGTTCCAAAGATAAGAACTAAATTACAGATGCTTATCGATGTCGGTTTGTCTTACATAAAGATCGGACAGAGTGCTCCAACTTTGTCTGGAGGAGAAGCTGGCAGAATAAAGTTGGCAAAAGAGTTACAGAAGAAACCTACAGGACGAAGTGTCTTTATATTAGATGAGCCTACTACTGGCTTACACTCCGAGGATATCAAAAAACTGTTAGTCATTTTAAACAGAATAGTAGATAATGGAGATACTGTATTAGTCATCGAACATAATTTAGATGTCATAAAAGTGGCAGATCACATTATAGATTTAGGTCCAGAAGGTGGCGATGGTGGCGGCGAGATAGTTGCGACGGGAACACCTGAAGAGATAATCAAGAATGAAAATTCATATACTGGAATATATTTAAAAAAGATCCTAAATAAGTAAGGTCGAATTGAACTTTACTTTTTTTAAGAATTTAAAGAGATAAAGGAATAGACAATTTTAGTGATTTTTAAACATCACTAACGGTCATCAAGGTACAAACTAAGAAGAATATTTAAAGTAAAGTTTGAAGTGACTTTACTTTTTCTCTATGAAACTATATAATTAAAGCGGTGATGATAATGAATCCAGTAGCGTTTTCATTTTGGGGTTTTGATGTGAGGTTTTATTCATTGTTAATATTGATCGGAGTATTACTCGGATATTTTATGATCGTGAGAGAAGCCAAACGATTTGGCATTTCGAGCGATTTTATGTTCAACCTGTTTTTTTGGACGATCATTATAGGTATAATTGGCGCTAGGCTGTATTACGTAGTATTTAACTGGGAGTACTTCGGTTCACATATTGGAGAAATTTGGCAGATATGGCAAGGAGGCTTAGCTATTCATGGAGGAATATTGTTCGGATTAATTACGATCAGCATTTATACAAAACGTCATAACGTCAGATTAGGAAGAATCCTCGATATCGTAGTAATACCTTTAATATTAGCTCAAGCGATTGGTAGATGGGGCAACTTTTTTAACAGTGAAGCTTATGGTGCGGCGACGACACTTAATCATTTGAGAAGTTTGCATATTCCAGAATTTATCATACAAGGAATGAGAATAAACGGTATCTATTATACACCGACGTTCTTTTATGAATCTCTTTGGTGTCTAATAGGTTTCGCCATAATGCTGTTCGTCCGAAGGAGTAAATATGTAAAAATCGGGCAAATTACAGGTATATACATGATATGGTATGGAGTAGGAAGATTTTTTATAGAGGCTAGCCGTACTGATTCCTTAATACTATTAGGCTTTAAGGTAGCTCAATTAGTATCTATAATCATGATAATAGTTGGAATAGTGTTATTTATACTCGGCGTCCGCAAGGGAAAATATGAAGACTTATATAACGAAGTGAAATAGAAAGGGAGAGATTTAAATGATCTATGATGTCATAATAGTAGGACTTGGTCCAGCAGGAATAGCAGCGGCAATATATGCAAAGAGGAGTGGTCTTAAGACTTTAGTATTCGAAAGCTCTATGCCAGGAGGTCTGTTAAATTATACTAATGTAGTGAACAATTATCCGGGATTCATAAATATAACTGGTCCGGATTTAGCCATTAAAATGCTCGAACACTTCAACAGTTTTGATATCGAATTTAAAAATGAAAATGTCGTAGACATAATCGATGGCGAAGTGAAAAAGGTCGTTTCGAAAAGCGGTGAATATGAAGCTCACAATGTCATCGTTGCCACAGGAAGAAGTCGTAGAAGTTTAAATTTGCCTGGCGAAAAAGACTTGAGAGGGCATGGAATAAGTTACTGTGCTATGTGTGATGGACATTTTTATAAAGATAAAGATGTGATCGTCGTCGGAGGTGGCGACAGCAGTTTGGAAGAAGCGTTGTATTTAGCGAAGATCGTCAAATCTGTAACGATCATAATAAGAAGCGAAAGACTGATCGGAAATAAGAGTTTAATCGAAGCTGTGGAAAAAACAGAAAATATCCACATTAAATTTAAAAGAAACGTCGTAGAATTATTAAGCGAAGAGGGTGTGCTCGTTGGAGTAAAACTAGACGGTGGAGAAACGATCGACGCGGCAGGTATGTTCGTTTATATAGGCTTTGACCCAGTTTTACCTTTTGAAACAGACTTGGCGTTAGAGAAAGAAAAGGGATATATAATAGTCGACAAAGATTTTGAGACGAGTATAAAAGGCATCTATGCCGTCGGAGATATAATAAAAAAAGATCTATATCAAATCATTTCGGCAGAATATGAAGGAGCAAGTGCGGCGAGTGCTATTGCAAGAAAATTGACAAAGAAAAATTAGGATGTTAGAATATCTTCAAAGCGAGATGATGTTGAGTGAACAATTTAGTTTTAGCATATTTAGGGGATGCCATCTATGAACTATATATTAGGGAACATCTGATCGGAAAGGGATTATGTAAGGTTAAGGAATTACAAAGAGAGGCAACAAAATACGTCAGTGCAGTCGCTCAGGCGAGTATTCTCGAGAGATTGATCGCCGATAATTTTTTAAGTGAAAATGAAATCGACATAGTTAAACGGGGCCGAAATGCGCATAGTCATCAGAGCAAAAGTACCGATATAATAACCTATAAAAAAGCTACAGGTTTTGAGACTTTATTAGGGCACTTATATTTAAACGATAGAGAGCGACTGGATGAGGTAATGTTGGAGGTGTTAAAGTGAGAGTATTTGGAAAGAATGTCTTTAATGAATTAAAAAGTAATACTAAACAGATTAAGAAAGTCTATTTGAGTCAATCTTTCAAAGATAAGGAGATTATCGATTTTATAAAACATAATAATATTCCATACGTTACTGTCGATAAAAGAAAATTTGACAGTTTGGCTACTGGTAATACCCAGGGGATCATTTTAGAAGTAAGCGAATATGAGTATAAGGATATTAAAGAATTAGATTTGACATTAAAAAAAGTGGTCGTCTTAGATCATCTCGAAGATCCACATAATTTTGGTGCGATAATTAGGACGTGTGAAGCAAGTGGAGTTAAGGCTATAATTATTCCTAGAGATCGCAGTGTAAACGTGAATCCAACTGTGATGAAAACCAGCACTGGAGCTCTAGAGTACGTGGATATATATCAGGTTTCGAACCTCAAGAATGCTCTCGAATATTTAAAAAAGAGCGGTTACTTCGTATATGGGGCGGAGGCAGATGGAAAGCTATATGATTCAGTCGATTATAGTGAAAGAATGGCCTTGGTGATCGGAAGTGAAGGTAATGGATTGTCGCGAATAGTTCGTGATGCATGCGATGAGATCATTTCCATTCCTATGTATGGGCATGTCAACAGTTTAAATGCAAGTGTTTCTTTTGGAGTACTAATATATGGAATTAAAAACTGAATATGAAATAAACGATTCTGAGTTAGTTTGGCACATTCGTGAAAATGCGAACGACGATGCGAAAGATTCACTTTATGAAAAATATACGCCCTTAATATATAAAGAGATTTATCGTGTTAAGAAAAGAGCTGTGGCATTAGGAGTAGAACTTGCCGATCTATCACAAGAAGCGATGTTAGCATTCAGCTATGCTATCAATAGTTTCGATGAGGATGCAGATGTCAAATTCGTGACTTATACTACTGTCGTCATCAGAAGAAAGTTGGCAAACTACCTCAATAAGTTTGAAACTAAAAAAAATAAAACTATGGTCGAAGCAGTTTCGATGGATGCTCCAGTAGATGATGAAAACCAAAGTGCTTTTGTGGAAACGATGGAAGAAAGTGTCAGCACTGATCCTTTGAGAAAGATGATAACCAACGAGACGTTGATCGAGGTAAATAAAGCAATAAAAGAAAAACTTAGCAAGAATGAAAAAATAGTTTTACAATTCGATTTAGATGGAAAAACGATCCCTGAGATCGTAGAGATGACCGGGATGAGTTCTAAACAAATTTACAACTTAATCCATCGAGCGAGAAGCAAATTGAAGATATGATCTGATGATATTTATCATCAGTTTTTTTAGGTTCTATTTTAAATGTGAAAGATTTACATAAGTTAGCATTAATGATATAATACGACAGGAAAGGTGATTATTATGTCTTTAAAAGCAGGAATTGTGGGGTTGCCTAACGTAGGAAAAAGTACACTTTTTAATGCTATAACTAAAAAACATATCTTGGCCGCCAACTATCCGTTCGCGACTATAGAACCGAATGTGGGAGTTGTCATCGTACCAGATGAGAGGCTTTCTCATTTAAATGAACTTTATTCTCCTAAGAGTTTGGTTCCAACTTCGTTTGAGTTTACTGATATAGCAGGATTAGTAAAGGGTGCATCAAAAGGCGAAGGGCTTGGAAATAAATTTTTATCTCATATTAGGGAAGTAGATGCTATCGTAAATGTGGTGAGGTGTTTTGAAAATGCTGAAATCACTCATGTCGAAGGGAAGATCGATCCGATTAGGGATATTGAAATAATAAATACTGAACTAATTTTAGCTGACTTAGAGACCATAGACAACAGGATTCAGAGGGTAGGAAAGAAAATGGATATGGCTAAGGATAAGAAAGAGAAACTCGAGATCGACACTCTGAGACATACTAAGGAACTTTTAGAAAACGGTACTCCTTTGAGATTAGGGAATCTTTCTTCCGACGAGATGGAAGTGTTAAAGTCGTTCAATTTGATCACTCTTAAACCGGTCATATATGTGGCAAATGTTAATGAAGATGATGCGGTTATAGGGGAAAACGAACATACTCTTAGAGTCAAAGAACTCGCTGCGCGAGAGAATGCAGGTGTAATCGTCATGAGCTGTCAAATCGAAAGTGAATTATCTAATTTAGATGAGGAAGAACGGAAGGTATTTTTGCAAGAATTAGGTATTACTAACAGTGGGTTGGATAAGTTAATATATCAAACGTACAACCTATTGGGTCTTAGAACTTTCTTTACGGCTGGAGAACAAGAGGTTAAGGCTTGGACTTTTAAGATGGGTATGAAAGCACCTCAATGCGCGGGAATTATCCATAGCGATTTTGAAAGAGGGTTTATAAGAGCCGAAGTAATGAGTTATGATGATCTTTTAGAGTATGGTACAGAACTAAAAGTTAAAGAAGCTGGAAAAATGGGATTAGAGGGGAAAGAATATGAAATGCAGGATGGAGATATCTGTTATTTTAGATTCAATGTGTAGTTATGAAAGATTTTGAGAATATTGATGCAGTAAAAACCGGTAAGTTTATAAAGGAGTTAAGAAAATCTCACCATATGAAACAAGATGAACTTGGCGAAAAACTTTTTATTTCAAGAAAATCTGTTTCGAAATGGGAAACTGGTAGATCTTGTCCCTCGGTCGATATGTTGAAAAGGTTAAGCAAAGTATTCGGCGTAACTGTTTATGATCTGATGGCAGGCGAATTCATAAATGGACCAGAGAAAATAGATTCCGAACATAAATTTATTAGTATTAAGAATTTTAAAAATATCGGAGTCTTTTCTCTTGTGTTAATTTTTATAGTTTTGGTTTGTTTCTATTTCTTGAATAAGAATTCAGTCTTAACATTTAGAGTTAATTATGAAGATGATTATTTTACGATTAGAAATGGTCTTTTGGTATTAGACGATAGAAATTATTTAACTCTCGGTGGGTTTGAATCTCATTTGCCAAACGGAGATTCTAAAAAATTGAATAGTATGTTGTATATCAAAGATGGAGATAATATTGAAGAACTTATGACGATCAAACTTGATAGTACTAATTCTTTGCCAGAGGAAGTCAAAAGTAAGATCGTAAATTTGATAAATGATGGTGTCATCGATAACTTGTATTTGAAAATTTATTATTTTAATGAGAATGATGAGGAAATATCTTTTAATTTGAAACTGAAAATCACAAACGACAAGAAATCCGTGGCATCCGATAATAGAACAGCTATTAATTTCAAAGAACGCAGTTTCATTTCTTCGCATTCCAAAGATATTCCAGAAGAAATTGAAGAAACTGGTGATTTTATAGATTTAAATTTCTTGTTCGACATGGATAAACGTAGTCTTGATAAATGTATAAGAAACATGAATTTTGCAGTTAGCAATATTGACTATGATGCTTATTATGATTTTGAAAGTGATAGTGTAGTTTTTTATAATAATTTCATAATTATACAGATCGATGTAAATGCAAATAGAGTTTTTATTAAAGATGGAGTTGATGAATATCATTACATTATTTCTGATACAAATATTTTATATGCCTATGAAGTTAAATCTTATTATGACTTACTATATCATTTAATCGAAGCAGTCACATTCTCTTGTTATTGCTCTTAAAAGTGGCGTGGTTCATACTCATTAATTTTGTATGATAGAGCACAGAAAGGAGAAGATTAGGATGAAAAGAAGTGGAGGTTTAATACTTTCGGTCTTATGTTTGATTTGCTTAACTACTAATGTAAAAGCAGAAACTTATTATACTAATTCCAACGGTGTTGAAATGACGGAGAGCCAGTACAACAAGATGCTTCAAATATTCTCAGAGAGAAAGGTTTCAGTTTTAGATCAAAAGGAATTTGATATGCTGAAGGATTCTGAAATAGTGGATTCAGCAGCTAGATATGAAAAAGAAACCTATATAAAGGGCGAATATGTGTCTACTGAAGAGATTACTGAAGAGGAGTATGAAGCGGCTGAGGATGTCACATCTTGTACACCTTATGTTTCAGATCGTGTAGAGACAAGTTATAAGAAGTTGGTAGGTTCACTTACAAAATTAGGCACTTCTAATGAATATTCAGTAATAGGTGCTCTAACTTGGAAAAAAGTTCCAGCTTATAGATCATATGATGTATTCGCATATAGGTTCAACCATTTTAATTATAGTGGGTTCACAGGAAGTCAAATATATTTTAAAGGAAATACTTCTTATAAAATCCCTTATTATACATACTCCGAAGGGTATAAAGCGTTGAGCAATGGTGCAGGAGTATCTATGAACTTAAAAGACGGTTCAGATATAACGGGGTATGAATTGACAATTGCTACGGCTGTTAAATTTAGTTCTTATAACTTTAGTACCGCACAAGCATATATTTCTTATCAACATTCTCAAGCAAATATTTCGAGAGCAGAATCTATGGATTATACGCTTGATATAAGTGGCCTTGGAAATGTTGTTAAGTTTAATAACAGCAGAATAGCAGGTTATCATGACGGCATGGATGGCGTATACTTGAGTGTACCTATTGCTTAGTCTAATCTAAAAGCAATGTGAATACACACTGCTTTTTACATGTCAAAAACTAAAATATATTTAAATTTATTCTAAAAAATGCTATACTTTAATTAGAAAATGAAAGGAGAAGATTTTATGTATAACGATTTTTATGATACAAATCTTATCAGTACTTCGGCAACAAGAGTAGATGCTACGTGGTTAGTCGTCTCAGCTGTCGTCGCTATTATAGGAGGAATTGTAGCTTATTTCTTATTTATTTCTAAGAAAAAAGAAGAGTATTCTGGATTCGTAGCTTGGCTTCACGATTTTTTGAATTTTAAAGTGTATTTTATAGATATGTTTTTAAAGACTCTTTATGTCATTTGTACGATCTATATAACTTTAGGATCATTTAGTTTAATTGGAAGCAGTGTTGCAGCATTTTTCTTGATGTTAATTCTAGGAAATGTCGTGCTTAGAGTAGGATATGAGTTTGTCTTAATGTTTTTAACTTTAGTAAATAATACTACGGCGATCAATTCTAAATTAAGTTCTCAGAAAAAAGAAACGTTTAAAGAAGGTAAATATCAAAAAAATGAGAAAAATAAAAGCCAAGAAAAAGATGTCGATTAAGGCATCTTTTTAATATAATTCTGGGCAAGCGCCCTCTGCAGGCTTATAGAAGCAATGGTTTTTATATCTTCCGGAGTATGCCTGACCGTAGAAAGATCCGTCACAGCCTGAGCCTTTTTTTGGTGCATAGAACCATAAAGCGTGTGTAGCTGGATGATAGTATTCTCCCCTTAAACAACGTTCTGCAAGTTCTTTTTCTTGAGTAGTAGCCGAACTATAGAATAGAGAGCTTTTAGTGCCAGAGAATCCTCCTGGATTTTGGTATACCACATCGTATATACTTCGTATGTCTTTGAATGTATAACAGTTTGCTAGGTCTCGATTGACGATTACATTTCCGACCATTAGCATTCCTAGATTTCCTTCCCCTAAGGCTTCCGCTCTCATTAATCGAGCCATCAAGTCTAACTCTTTAGTATTGTAGTTTACTAACATATTAAATCACCTCACATAATATATTATATGAAATAGCTTGTATTTTACGTACTTTTGTAATATAATTATATTACACACAGGGGTGTGGTATAATGGTAGCATAGGAGTCTCCAAAAGTAAATTTTATACTATGTATTTAAACTCCTAAAAGTCCTTATTTTATGGGGATCTATAAAATATTATGATTGATTTTTATAGAAATTGTACGAAAAATTGTACCAACTAATTGAAATCAATTTTGATATAATTTAATTTTTGTTAATAAATTTTAATAAATTTTAATCGATTTTATCTTTGTATATATTGATTAAGATTAGTAAAATTTGTTATAATAGATTTGCTTTAAAAAAGCAATTATAGGGAAATAGTTCAGTTGGTAGAACGTCGGTGGATAAACGGCCGACCTAACAGGAAATTGTTAGTAAAAAATTGAGGAAGAAAACTGGGAAGCTAAACCTTAGGGCAAGCCAATCAGAGTGGAAGTTAGTTATTAAAAGAACTAACACACGCAACGCATAGATAGTGAACCTATTAATTTAGAATATAATCTATCCAAGAGGCCTCGACATCTATTTTAGATGAAAAGATATGCTGAACTTATACGAAAGTATAAGAAGTAGAAGATAAAAAACTTTTACGATAACAAAGATTGCTCCAAAACCGAATGTCGTGGGTTCAAGTCCTGCTTTCCCTGCCATATGGATATTACTAGACATCTGTCTAGTTTTTTGTTTTTAATTAATAGTTTTAATGTTATAATAATTACTGAAAGGAGAAATCTATGGAATACAATTTATATTGCGATGAAAGCTGTCATATTCAACATGATGGAAATGATATAATGGTCATAGGTGGTGTTTTTTGTCCTAAAAGCAAAGCAAAAAAAATAAATAAAGAAATTAGAAGGATTAAGGAGAAATATAAAATTGGTCCTTTTGCTGAAGTTAAGTGGCACAAAGTTTCTAATAACAAATTAGATTTTTATAAAGAGTTAATAGAGTATTTTTTTTCAACTGAAGATTTGCGTTTTAGATGTGTTATAGCTCCAGAAAAGAAAAAACTAAACTTAGAAAAGTATTCTTTAACATATAATGAATGGTATTATAGAATATATTATCTTTTATTAAAAGAGATTGTTAGTGTTGATAGTGAATACTACATATACATGGATATAAAAGATACTAAAGGTGGAGAAAAAGTAAAAAAATTAAAGGAAGTTTTAAATAATTTACTTTATGCATTTTATTCTGATGTTGTAAAAAATGTTCAACTTGTTCGATCTGACGAAATAGAAATTATGCAATTGTCTGACATACTAATAGGTGCTGTATCTTATATAAATAGAGATTTAAATGTTACTAGTAATGGAAAAAACGAAATTATTAATTTAATTTTGGAGAAAACAGGCCAAGGACTAAAATATACAACATCTCCAAAAATATTTCACAATAAATTTGATATCTTTAGATGGAAGCCGAGAAATGATTAATAGTTGTACATATGAAGATTTATTATTGGATTCTAATGATGATATGAATGAACTAATAGCCAAATCATATGCTTCATTTTGTGATTGTATGAACTCCGAGGAATTATCTTTTATGAATCAAAAAATTCTTTATAAAAAGGAAAAAGATTTACAATATATGAAAGAGTTTGGCTATTTACACATAGCATCTATGGAAAATGAAATGAAAATTAGAATATTTGATAAAAACAGAATGATGTATATACCGCTAATAAAAAATATACTGGCTGATTGTAGTAAAAAAAGTTGTTCAAATATAGCTATCTATAAAGATAATAAAGATATATGTATATGGTGCAGAAAAAATAAATATTTAATTGTATTAAGTCCAAGAGAAAAAGGTTATTTGTTAAATACAGCATATCCAGTTATTTATGACAGAAAAATTTATACAATTGAAAAAAAAGCAAACGAAAACGGCTTATAATAAATAAACCGTTTTCTCCGCTCCTTCAACAGCTAGGTCGATGAGCTACTATTGACTATAATCATTATAAGATAAAATTATAAATAAGTCAATGAATTGTGTATTATAATACAATAAATATTATGCTCTTGTCAACAATTTTAATACTATTTTTAATGTAAATTAATCTCTTCTTAATTGCAAAAGTAAATTCCACTCTAAAAATACAAAAGGTAGAATTTAGTAGTACA
>CASRZA010000015.1 GCA_949439935.1 uncultured Bacilli bacterium | reverse complement strand
AGAAAAAGAACAAGCAGAGGAAGAACGAAAAAGAAGAGAGATGAACTCAGGAATCAAAAGAGAAGTTCCACCAACGACAGCAATACCTAACAATGATATTCCTACAAAGCTTAAAGACAAAGAATTTGACGATATGCTTAAAGATTTAGACAATAACATGAACTTTCAGTCTATGCCAAAGGAAGAGATCACCAAAACTACTAAACCGGAAAATAAGACAAATATAGACAATTCCAGTGTCGTTCTTTCGAATGGTCTCGTTACAGACGACCAATTCTTCGACGATTTCTTCGGCGATGACGATGAATAGATACCAAATGAGGTGTCTTTTTTTAACTGTACACAGCACATCCTTTGCTATTTTTGATAATTTTATTATAAAAGATGTGCTGTATAGAAAGCAAGTAAAATGGTATATAGTGCCATTTTTAAATACAATTCAAAAAACTGTCCGATTGTAAGCCATTCTTCATTAGCTGAGGACAGTTTTTCATAAGAACACTAAAAATGGTAGCAAAAAGAGAAAAAATGTTTCTCCAGTAGATGACTAATCAACAGAGGTGCCTATAAATAGGGCAATTGGCTCTATTTTTTCGTGAATAGAAATCAAAAAAGAGTCTTATTAGAGATAGAGGCAGATTTAGTAACCAAGAAAATGGCATAAGAACATAGAAATGCCTAGGATACCACCAAAAAGAAAAAATCTAAAATTTGTTGAACAATCCTCAAAAGTATTATAAAATTTATACATACAGCACAGCCTATATATTTATTTTTATTATAGTTATTATAATTGATATGCTGTAGGGTTAACTAATGACAATTTTTACGAATAAGTTCAAAAACGAAGGGAGGAAATTATTTTGAAAAAAATTAAATACCAAGTATTTATCAGTTCTACATATTCTGATTTACATAAAGAAAGAAAACAAGTATTGGATATTTTGCTTATGGCAGATTGTATCCCTGCTGGTATGGAAAACTTTGTTGCGACAGATGACGAACAGTTTAATGTAATTAAAAAAGTAATTGACCTATGTGATTATTATGTGTTGATTTTGGGAAAACGATATGGATCTGTAAATGAAAAAACAGGTATCAGTTATACGGAAATGGAATATAACTATGCCATAGATAAAGGAATACCAGTTTTGGTGTTTGCTATCGATGACTCGGTGGAACTAGAAAATGATAAAGTTGAGCACGACGACATAAAAAAAGGAAAATTAGCAGAATTTAAAAGTCGTGCTATGCAAAATAGGCTTGCAAGCATTTGGAAAGATGATACGGATTTAATGGGAAAGGTTGCAATAGCAATTATGAAAGCCAAGAATGAGATAAAAAGACCAGGATGGCATAGAGGAAACGACGATGAAAGAGAGAAGCTAATCAAAGAAATAACAGTTCTGCAAAAAGAAAATGAAACCTTGCGTGATAAATTGCATCTTGTGAATGTAGACGGTAAGAATGACGATTTTGATATTATGTTTCGAGAAGAAAAGATAGAACTTCATTATACCGAAAGAGTGTTAGTATTCACATCAAATACTGTAATAAACAGAATAACTATAACTACTACTTTAGAGGAATTATTTAAATTCGTTTCGCTGAGATTAACAGGGATAAACAAAATACATGAATTTGAAGAAACAATAAGCGCGTATCGAAGCGGATACCACGTTAATACACAAGATGCTTTAATTGTGAGAAATAGATTTGAGCAATTAGGATTAATAGAAAGCTTCATAGGAAAAGATGAGATAGAAAAAATAAGATTAACAGATTTCGGAAAACAAATGATGAATGAACTCAATAAATAGAGAACAATCAGATGCTATGAAACAATTGAGCTATAAAGGAAATTCAGAAAAATACAAAATGGGCAAAAAATAGTAGACTATTGAAGAATTTTGTTTTATAATAAACTCGATTTTGACAAATCGAGGGGTAATTTTGTGAAATCTTTTGAGACTTTTAATATTACACCTTGACTATAATTGGGAGGTGTAATTTTTTTGAATATTGTAAGACGTCGTGAAATTAAGTATCTTCTAAACACAGAAGAATACAAAAAAGCTAAAAGTCATATAAGTAAAGTTTTGATGGGTGATATCCACAATAAAGACTCTGGCTATGTAATTCGCTCGCTGTATTTTGACACTTTAGATGATAGAGATTTTCACGAAAAAGAAGCAGGAGTAGAGATAAGGAGAAAAGTTCGTTTAAGAATCTATGATACCGAAGCTAACTTCGCTATGCTAGAGATGAAGCAAAAAGAAGGCGACTATCAAATGAAAAGATCTTTGTTGGTTTCCAAAGAAGATGCTATAGAACTGTCGAAAGGAAACTACTCGTGTCTACTAAGCTACGAAGATCCGTTTGCTACAGAAATGTACGCCTTTATGACGACAAACTTATATCGACCGAAAGTTATTATCGAATATAGAAGAGATGCCTTTGTCGTCAAAGAAAACAGCATTCGCTTGACTTTTGACCACGACATAGTCGCCACAGAGGCATCGATGGATATATTCGACCCAAAGCTCCAGATGAATCCAGTAATCGATAAAAACGACATCGTACTCGAAGTAAAATACAACGGATTCTTAATGAGCTACATCAAAGATTTAATCGAAAGTATCTCATGTGTGAGCACTTCGGTTAGCAAATACTACTTGTCACGCAATGTGACCCATAAAGTAATTTTATAAAAGAAAGAAGAGATTTAAATTATGAAGGATAAGTTAATAGATTTATTAGAAATTTCGTCAAGTTCATTGACACTCGAACAGATTACGATGCATTTAATCATCGCAGTCGTACTTGGAATGGTCATTTTCCTTTCCTACTATTTTTCACATGAAGGAACAATTTATAGCAAAAAGTTCAACGTTTCTCTCGTCATGCTCACTATCTTAACGACGATGGTCATGACCGTAATAGGAAACAACATCGCACTTTCACTAGGTATGGTCGGTGCACTATCGATCGTCCGTTTCCGTACAGCAATCAAAGACTCTAGAGATACTGCATACATCTTCTGGACGATCATAGTAGGTATCTGTTGTGGAGTAGGAGACTACGTCGTCGCAGGTATAGGAACTGCAATAGTATTCCTCGTCATGTTGCTTATGGGCCGCATCAAAAACGACAACAGAATCTTAATCGTCATCAAGACAAGTTTGAGCAACGAAAGAAAAATCGAAGGTATCGTATTCGACTATTTCGATCAAAAAGCGAACCTCCGAGTTAAAAATACTACTGATAATACACTAGAACTCATATATGAACTTCCAAAAAAATATTATACTAAGTCGTTCGATAGAGAGAAGAGCATAACTGAGGCAATCTATGAACTTAAAAACGTCGAATATGTAAATATTGTCTCTCAAAACGATGAAATAAGTGGATAATTATGAAAAATAAAGTCATAGTATTATGTGTTTGTTTAGGAGTTTTAGTTCTCTCACTCTGGGCCAATTCGCAACAAGAAAAACTGAATAAAAATCGCTATCACGAACACCTAGTTAAAGAGACTAGATATTCTGACTACGATTATACCAACATCGACGAAAAGACCTTCCAAAGTAGGACGATAGAAACCTCGTCCTTTTCGTCACACCTGCCTGTCATTTCTTTCGATACGAGAGGACAAGAGATTTTAGGTGGAGAAGATAAGAGTGTCGACGAATATATCCAAGTTTCGATGAAAGTCTACGACAAAGATGGAATGAACTCTCTAAACGACGATGAAACTTATAAAACAGAATCTCTCATCAGATACCGCGGTAATTCTTCTCGTTTCTTCGACAAAAAAGGACTTCGTTTGAAACTTATCGATAAAAAAGGTGAAGACAAAGAATATCCTCTTTTGGGACTTTCCAGCGATTCCGATTTCATTTTAAATGGTCCATGGTTGGACAAAACTCTAATGCGAAATTACATCGGCTATAATCTGACTGGAGAATATATGGAGTATTCTCCTAATGTCAGATTCTGTGAAGTCTTCGTGAATGGAGAATATCGAGGAGTTTATCTGCTAGTCGAAAAGATACAAGTAGACAAAAATAAGATAAACATATCTAAACTAAATAAAAATTCAGATATCACCAGCTACTTATTGGTCATCACTAAAAGATACGTCCAAGACGACGACTTATATTATCTAGACAATTTCTCGAGATACACGAACAGAATAGTGCCTTTCTCAGAATATAATGTCGTCTATCCGACTAAAACCAAGATGACCCCAGCATTAAATGGCTATATAAATGATGATTTAAGTAAATTTGAAAGAATTCTATATTCCTTCGACTACGACGACGAAAACTTCGGATATCAAAACTATATTGATATCGACTCTTTCGTAAACTACGTCGTCTTTAACGAATTTTTCTTAAATTTCGATGCTGGTAATAATTCGACCTACATTTATAAAGATAAAACTGGAAAATATAAACTTGCATTCTGGGATATGAACAACATCTTCGATAACTATTTTGTCGATATGCTAGATAATCAAGATTTTCTAATGAAAGACAAAAATTGGTTCCAGATGCTTTTTAAAGATGAATATTTCACTGAAAGAGTAATCGCTCGCTATAGGGAAATGAGACGTACCATATTGGACGACGAGTATCTATACGATTACATAGACGGAGTCGTAGATTACCTAGGTCCTGCCATCGAAAGAAACTTTGTCACATTTGGAGATTCTTTCACCGACGAAAAAAATATTTACAAAAATGTCGAAGACAATGCCCATTCCTATAAAGAGGCTATAGAGGACATGAAGACGGCAATTCGCGAAAGAGGAAAATGGCTCGACGAACATATTGAAACCTTACGACAATTTAGTCACGAATCCAAAGTAAAAGGCTACAATCCATAAGAAGTGGAGTGAAAACGATGAAAAAATTTATAATATTGATTTTTGTTTTAATAGGATCCTATTTCCTATTCGATCTAGTATACTATCGTTGGAGCTTCTTTGTACCTAATGTCAAAGAAACCAAAATAATAAGTTACACAGAATCGAATAAAATGATGATTTCTACAGGCGAGAAATATGAGCCTATAACTGTAAAGGGAGTCAATATTGGAGGGTCGATTCCAGGACACTATGTCACTGACTATGCTATTCCCTATGAGACTTACTACTCATGGTTTGAAAAGATTCAAGAACTAGGAAGCAATACTGTCAGACTGAATACGATTTTCAATGACGAATTCTATAATGCTTTATACGACTTTAATGTAGAACACGAAGAAAAACTTTATTTGATTCAGGGAATAAACCTAGACTCATATGCTTTAAACTCTCATAACGATGGATACTCTAGATCTTTCTACGGAGAACTGATGACGAGAGCAGAAAATGCCGTCGATGTCATCCACGGCAGAAAGAAAATGTCTTTGAGCAATATTGGAAAAGGGGTATACAAAAAGAACATTTCAGAATATCTCCTCGGATATGTCGTCGGAAGCGAATGGATGGACGACACTATCATATATACCAACAACAAATATAAAAATAAGACGAGCTACGAAGGTGATTTCATCTCGACAACAAAAGAAGCTACGGCATTTGAAACGATGCTCGCGAAAGTGTTAGATCACCTAGTAACGTACGAAACTAAAAAATACAACGAACAACACAGCGTCTCTTTCATAAATTCGCCTACTACTGACCCAGTCGGTGACATACCGATTATCAAAGAAACAGAAGAGGAAATCACTTACTTGACACCAGAAAATCTCAAATTTTTCTATCACAAGCTCATCAAACTAGATATCGAACATCTGACATCTCACGACGGTTATAATGGTCTATTCGCAGCCTACAATATCTCATCGTATTATCCGAACTACTTGAGTTATGAAAAAGAGGAATATAATGATACATATTTCGCATATCTTCTAAAGCTAAATAACCACCACGATATGCCAGTCCTCGTGACAGAATTCGCATATTCGACTTCTAGAGGTGTTTCCTCTCTCTCCGACGACAGATACGGTAATTTCGGAGGAATGACCGAAGAAGAGCAAGGTGAAGCTCTAGTAAACGCCTATCATACTATTATAGAGACAGGCTCTGCAGGTGGACTGATTGCCACTTGGCAAGATGAATGGGATAAACGTTCGTGGAACACGATAGAAAAAATAGATATTCCTGAGACCATGAATTGGAACGACGTACAGACGACTAACCAAGGGTTGGGACTCTTGACTTTCGATCCAGGAAAAGAAAAAAGTGTTTGCTATGTGGACGGCGATATAAGCGAGTGGAGTGAAAAAGATAAGATATCGGATACTGACGAACTTTCTTTGAGCGTCAAACAAGATGAAAAATATCTTTACTTGATGATAGATAAAAAGAGAAATAGACAGGAGCCACTATATATTCCGATAGACATAACGAGTAAGAGTGGAACTAAATTTGCCGAATACTATAACTTAAAATTCGATAGAGATGTCGACTTTCTAATCGTCTTAGATAATAAGGAAGGCAATATTCTCGTTCAAGAATATTACAATGTTCTAAAAGCAGTTGATGGCTACGAATTATATGGTAAAAACACATATATCGATAAGCCGGCCAAAGATTCTAATAAATTTGAAAATATCGACCTCTTAATCGAACCTTACAGTACCAATAAATATAGTAGAAATTATAAACAGGCAACTCTCGTAAACACAGGTCACTTAACTTTTGGAAACGGGAATCCGACATCTGAAAATTTCAATTCACAAGCAGACTTTTTTGAAAAAGATGATAAAATAGAAATTCGCATTCCTTGGCAGATATTAAACTTTTCAGATCCATCATCGATGATGATACACGACGATTACTACGAAAACTATGGAGTAGACAGCTATAGAATAGATGAACTATTTATAGGATCTTCGTTCTCTTCGAATATCGATTTAAGTACATATAAACTTAAATCTTGGGGAGAAAAGACTACATACCATGAAAGACTTAAAAAATCATATGATATAGTTAAGAATGATTGGAGGAATATACGATGAATTCTCTAGCGGAAAACATTTTATACATATACTTAATAGTCTTCAATTCTATGCTCATATTCGATTTAGTATCTATCGTTTATAGAAAAATTTCAGACAAAAACATGGTTGAAATGACTAAAAGCATCGAAAAAGAAATACGATCAGAAGATCTAAACTCACCATCTAAGTTGCATATCAAAAAGCTTTCAAAAAATTTAAAAAAAATCGGATATTTTATCGCATTTACACGTGTTATAGATAATATGGACGAAAGACATAGAAAAATATATCTTACGAATATCAAAATGGTCTTCGTAAAAATACTGCCTCATTTTCAAAAAGAAGAAGTTATAAGGCAGACATATTTTATCAATTTTCTCGCCCAGCATCCGTATATTTACGAAATGAAGATGGAACAGTTAGTAACTTATATGATACAATGCACTACAAAGGATTCTGTTTATCTGAGAGAAAACGCCTTAAGTGCTTTATATATGACAGGCAATCCGAATTATATAAAAGAAGCTTTTTACCAGATGAACTATCTAAATATAAAACACCATCATAAACTTATTACAGATGGTCTCATGAAATTTAGAGGAGATACAGAAAAATTAGCAGATATGTTGATGCAAGAACTTGGAAATTACGGCGAAAACTATAAAGTAGCATGTATAAATTATTTTGGCTATAAAAAAATAGACTGTACAGAATATCTTTACAAAGTTCTCACTTCAAAAATCGAGTACAAAGAAGTAAAGATTGCCTGCATAAGATATTTTTCCCATGTATTATATGAACCAGTAGTGGATACTCTCTACGAGCTTATTAAAGATGATAACAATAACTGGGAATATTCAGCAGTAGCGGCTACTACACTCAAAAAATATCCCAATAGAGAGACTACTTCGGCATTAAAAGATGCAATAAGAAGTCACAATTGGTACGTAAGAAATAATGCTGCAGCAAGTTTGATAGAATTGACGAAGAAAGATAAAATAAAAGATTTGATAACATCTGTAGACGATAAGTATGCAAAAGAAGCACTTTCTTATCAGTTACACCTTTTGGGAGGTGAAGCATAATGGCTTTAGAAATCGTAAAACTATGTCTTAAGTATATCAGCTATTTCTTCATACTTTATATGTTGTTCTATTCTACATTTTTATTCATCTCGTCGATAATCGGTTCGATCACTCTTTTCAAGAATCGATATAAGGATACTATGCATAACAACATCGAACATGATTACTATATCCCTGTATCTATTCTTGTGCCAGCTTACAACGAAGAAAAAGTAATCTGTTCGAGCGTAAAATCTCTTTTATCATTAGATTACAAGTTGTATGAAATAATAGTCATAAATGACGGGTCCAGTGATAAGACCTTAGAGTGTCTAATAGATGAGTACTCGCTTATAAAAGTCAATAAGCCATACAACAGACAACTTTCGACAAAAAATGTGCGTGGTATATACGAAGGAGAACAAAAAGGAATCAGGATTACAGTCATAGATAAAGAAAACGGTGGAAAATCCGACTCTCTGAATGCCGGCATAAACGTTTCAAAATTCCCATATTTTCTTGCGATGGATGCAGACTCAGCTTTACAGAAAGATTCTCTAGAACTTTTAGTTCGTCCGATTCTAGAAGACGAAAATGTCGTCGCCTGCGGAGGTTTCATCCGCTTGAGCAATGCTGTCGAACTTCGTGATGGAGTTGTACAACGCTACGAGCTTCCTAAGAACATGCTTGCGAGCATGCAAGTGCTCGAATACGATAGATCCTTTCTAGCTTCCAGAATAATGCTAGATCAGTACAACGGTAATTTAATTATCTCTGGAGCATTTGGATTATTCCAAAAAGAACTAGTGCTCGCCTGCAATGGCTATGACATAAACACAGTAGGAGAAGATTTTGAATTAGTTTCAAAGATGCACGTTTTCTGTAAAAAAAATGACATAGATTACAGTATTCGATACATACCAGAAGCAATATGTTGGACTCAAGCACCAGAAAAACTGGGAGACCTTATAAAACAGAGAAAAAGATGGTACATAGGATTAGTTCAATGTATGATAAAATATAGAGAATTATTTTGTAATTATCATTATGGCTTCTTAAGCTTTATATCATACTTTTATTACCTATTTTTCGAACTGCTTTCACCTTTTATAGAAGTAATTGGAAACATCACGACGATCGTAGCATTATGCTTCGGTTTACTGAATGTTCCATTTATGATTCTATTCTACATTTTATACACTTTATTCGGATGTGTCATGACTTTGACTACCTTCTTTGCTAGAATATATCTCGCAAATAACAAGCTATCTTTCATAGATATTTTAAGAGCGATATATCTTTGTATATTCGAAATAGTCTTCTTAAGATTTATCTTGATGGTCTCACGTCTGACATCATTCATAGGTTATAAAAATAAACGGATGAAGTGGGAAAAACTAGATAGAACGGAATTAAAAGTATGAATCGAAAATCTGCAATTCTCGCGACCATTCTTTCGATTCTTCTTCTTTTCTTGATAATATCCATATTTAAAGAAGAAGAGATTGTATACGAATCGAGTTTGTACTCTTGGAAATTAGATAAAGTCTTAGAAAACAAAGAAAAATTTTATAAAATCCTAAAAGAATATAATGTAAAAATCTTATATCAAGACTTTACGAGTGAGTATTTAGAAGAATATGACGATTCTTTTATAGAAGACATGACAAAACAAGGAATAACTGTCTACCATTTAGGAGGAGATCCTTCTTGGGGTCAAACAGATGGATACGATAAAATAAAACGAGAGATTAAGCGAGTTTTAGCTTTCAATGAAAATGTCGACCATCCGATTAAGGGTGTCATTCTAGATATCGAACCTTATATTAGCGAAAAAGAGGAAGACTTTTCTAAAGAGAACTTTGAAATATACGTCGAACAGATAGAAAAAAGTTATTCTTACTGTCAAAGACACGAACTTGAATTGTTATTAGCAATTCCATACTGGTTTGATTCTATCGATGATGAACTTCTACAAAAAGTAATTAAAAATTCTGATGGAGTATCAGTTATGAATTATAAAATAACTAAGACATCTTCAAAAATTAAAAGAGAAGTTGAGCTCGCAAACAAATATGACAAAAAGATAGACTCTATCTACGAAATCGAATATGGTAAAGAGGGCTATTTTGCTTCACATAAAGAAATACTAGAGGATTATAAAAAATTAAAAGAGGAAAATCCTAGTCAAAATTTAATGATATCCTATCATCACTATGGTTCGATTGAATAGCTTAAAAAGTTTGAATAACGACTAAAAGTATTATATAATAATATTAAGAGAACGCAGTTATACTCTAGCTGTGCTTCTCCTTGCGGTGGTACACAACTAGAACTCAGTTAATTCTAGTTGTGTTTTATTATCTTCCGATAAGCGATGTAAACAAAAGTAAAGAAAAAAAGATTAATTAAACAACTCCTTTCCTATATGATAAAATGTCAATATAATATTAAAAGTAGGAGAAGTTGATACAAATGAAAAATTTAAAAAATAGCCAGATGTTGCGAGTACTTATATTTTTAGGCTTATTCGGCTTCTCAATAGGCTTATTCGATAACTATAGAATAATGTGGATGGACGCTAATGGACTAGCGACCTCTACTATAAGTCACATCATAAGCATTTCTAATATAGTAACCGTACTGTGCTTGTTCTTCTTTACTTTAAAAGTTTCTACAGATAAATTACATAGAGGAATAATAATAGTTCTCATCTTAAATATATTGACTGGACTATCCTTAATTCTATTAAATGAAACATCCAATTACTTTTGGATAAAATTTCTAATGTTCTTTAACATAGCCTTTACCCAGCTTGTGCTTTCTAGTATTTACCCACTTATGATGAATATGGGAAAAGATGATGTGCTATATACAAAAAAGAGTTTCGTCGAATCATTATCGAATAAATTGGGATTCCTTCTCGTATCCATCATACTTGGAAAATCGGTATTTTCGACAGTAATCGATTATAATACATGTCTAATATTGTCACTCATATTTGCTTTTCTAGGATTTATCGTAATGCTTACTGTCCATATCGACAACAAAAATGAAACTAGAAGAGTAGACATAATAGATGCCATAAAGTATTTTAACAAAAACAAAGTTTTTTACCTATACTTCATTGTAAGTATAGTTGGTTCTGCCTGTTGGGGAACTGTACTAGGAATGCCGATGCTAACTCTCACAGAAAACTTACATCTTTCTTCCACAGTGGCAAGTTTCATGATTCTCGGAATAGGGATAATCTCCAATGCACTGTCGATGGTAGTCGTCAAATATCTAAACTTCAAAAACGAATATATAAACCTTTTTTTCAAATACGGCGCACGAGGAATATTCTATTTTTTGACTTTCATAACAGGAAACCAACTGTTCTTCTTGTTGACCATCATATACATGTTACTAACAGATTGTCTATATAATTTCTTATTCGGAGGTTTCTTTATCAACAATATAGATGAAAAATATTCTCTGTTTATGACTGTTCTAAAGTATTGCACAGGTCTAATCGGTGATTCGATAGGAGTATTTATATGCGGATTGACTTTCCATCTATCTACTCGTTTGATATTTCTCCCGACGTTGATCTTATATATAATTCATATAACCCTAGCTTGCATTTTGGTGAATAAGAAAAAGTTATTAAATAAAAACAAATAAACTCGGGTAATTTTCGTAAACTTCGATTAATTTTATTGACTTTATTGCTCAAAAATGAAATACTATATATATAATGTTAAAATAGGAAGGGTACTATCATGGAAAAAAATGACTTAAAAAACGAAGACATCCAAACTGATAATTATGAAAAAGATTTAAAAGAGAAGGTCGAGCAAGTAGAAAAAGAGAATGACAGATATCAAAGACGAACAGTAATACTTGTCGTTATCATCATCATCCTTCTGTTACTTGGAGTAATAGGAGTTGCTTTCTCAGCGATGATTTCTGGAGATAATTCTAATCTAAACATCGATACAGACGGTGATGGAGTGTGTGATTTAAACTGTGATTTAAATAATGACGGGGTATGTGATGTCAACTGTGATACAAATGGGGATGGTAAACCTGACATAAATATCGATTACAATCACAACTTGAAACCGACTTTCAACATAGACATCGATGGCGACGGTAAACCTGATCTAAATTTAATTGACCAAGATATCGATGGCGATGGCATATGTGATATAAACTGTGATATCGATAACGATGGATTCCCAGAGATCAATCTAGACATCGATGGAGATGGAATAATCGATTTAAACATAGATACGAATAAAGATCAAAAACCAGATTTGAATATCGATACGAACGGCGATGGTAAACCTGACTTAAACGTCGACACGAACGGCGATGGTAAACCTGATGTAAACGTAGATACAAATGGCGATGGTAAGCCTGACATCAATATCGACTACGGAGGAAACTTAGATCCTACTTTCAATATAGACACGGACGGTGATGGCAAACCTGATAAAAACCTCATCAACAAAGATACAGATGGCGATGGTAAACCTGACTTGAATATCGATATCGACGGAGATAATCGACCAGATGTCAATATCGATTTAGATGGAGATGGCAAACCTGATTTAAATATCGACACAGATGGGGATGGTAAACCTGATTTAAATATCGACACAGATAAAGATGGAAAACCTGACTTGAATGTCGATAAAAACGGGGATGGTAAACCAGATGTAAACATCGATACAGATGGAGATGGTAAACCTGATGTTAATATAGATTATGACAAAGACGGTGTACCAGATTTCAACATCGATACAGACGGGGACGGCAAACCAGACAAAAACTTGACAGATCAAGATACGAACGGCGATGGAGTATGCGATCTTAATTGCGATACGGATGGAGATGGCTTTCCAGATGTTAACATAGATCTAGATGGCGATGGCAAACCTGATTTAAATATCGATACAGATGGCGACGGTAAACCTGATTTAAACATCGACACAGATGGCGATGGTAAACCTGATTTAAACATCGACACAGACGGAGACGGTAAACCAAATGTAAACGTCGATACAGATGGCGATGGAGTTCCAGATAACAACTTGACTAACCAAGATACGAACGGCGACGGAATATGTGATCTTAACTGTGATACAGACGGAGATGGCATTCCAGATATTAACATAGATAAAAATGGCGATGGTAAACCAGACTTAAACATCGATACTGATAAAGATGGCAAACCAGACTTAAATTTGGATGGCAATAAAGATGGTATTCCAGACTTTAATGTCGATACAAACGGCGACGGTAAACCTGATAAAAATTTGACAGATCAAGACACGAATGGCGACGGAGTATGCGATCTTAACTGCGATACAAACGGCGACAATTTTCCAGATATCAACATAGATATCGATGGTGATGGTAAGCCAGATATCAATATCGATACAGATGGCGACGGTAAACCTGATTTGAATATCGATACAGACGGAGATTATAAACCTGATTATAACATCGACACAGACGGAGATGGCAAACCTGATAAAAACTTGACAGATCAAGATACGAACGGCGACGGAGTATGCGATCTTAACTGCGATAAAGACGGAGATGGTAAGCCTGATTTAAACGTCGATACAAATGGCGACGGTAAACCCGATATTAACATCGATACAAATGGCGATGGCAAACCTGATATAAATATCGATTACGACAAAGATGGTAGACCAGATTTTAACATCGATACAAATGGCGATAAAAAACCAGATGATAATCTCATCAATCAAGATAAAGACAAAGACGGAGTATGTGACTTAAATTGTGATACAAACGGAGATAACATTCCTGATGTCAACATCGATCTAAATGGAGATGGTATTCCAGAGATTAATATCGACACGAATGGTGATGGTAAACCCGACATTAACATCGATACAGATAAAGACGGCAAACCTGATGTAAACGTCGATACAGACGGAGATGGCAAGCCCGATATAAACATCGATACGAACGGAGACGGCAAACCTGATATTAACATCGATACAAATGGAGATGGCAAACCTGATTTAAATATCGATACAGACGGAGACGGCAAGCCAGATAAAAATGTCGACACGAATGGAGACGGTGTATGCGATTTAAATTGTCAAACCGATTCGAATGTTAACATAGGCTCTGGCACACTGAATATGAAATTCGAAAGTGTAAAAGTTATCAATGCAAAAGAGATATTCCCAGGTTGGACTGGAACACATTCTTTCAACATCACAAATAATTCGAGTTCACCTATGATGTTCAGTGTAAACTGGAAAGAAGTATTTAATAATTTTGAAAAAGATAACGAACTTGTTTATACGATTAAACGTAATGGAATTACACAAGGTACTTTTAATGCACCGAAAACAAATGCTAAGCTCTTAAATAAAATTATAATTCCTGCAAAGACTACATATACGTATGAACTATTATTCGAGTTCCGTAATTTAGATACTAACCAAGATTATAACCAAGGAAAGACATTTGCTGCAGGGTTAAGCATAGACGCTATAAATCCGAGCATAGGAGCATTAAATAAATAGAATTGAGAAGCAAAAATTGCTTCTTTTTCTTTTTTTTTACTGGAATTTGTTGACAATTCGCTATAAATCGTTATAATAACACCTAAATGAAAGGGGTGAAAAGATGAAAATAATTAAAGAAGGAAGCGCCTATATTCAACTGAGTGATATCCATACTATAATGGATTCAGATTGTATAGTTCCTATAAGTTTCGTCGAAGCAGTCTATAATAATGGGGAATTAATAGTAACTGATGATAATAGACACGATTTTGTCACATTTACAGGTGAAGAAAATATTAGATTTGTAAATAGCCTCAATTTTCTTTTAGACTATAATGAGGTATCAAATCTAACTAGCAAAGACGACTATAAAGCTTTTGGAAATAGAATCGAAGATGAAAAGAAACGTATCGAAGAAAAAATAAGTTCTAGTGATCAAAGAGATATCGATGCGATCAAGAAAATGCTTTTAAACTGTCATTTATTAGAGGAAAAAATGCTGTCTTTGAGAAATGTACTCTGGTATGCTCAAGGTAAACTTCCTATGACGTTGCCAGATGGCGTAGAACCATTATCATACAAACGTACAGCTGGCGATAACATCAAGAGATTTATCATGGATTTTACTTCTAAAAAGTAAAATTGATCGTGCAATAATACTTGCATCAAGAGACTAATTTTAGTATAATTGATATAGATTTATACATTGTTTGTATGAACTCCATCTTACTTACAAAGTTTAAATCGGTTTATTAAAAGAAAAGGAGGAATGAACTATGGCAGTAACTAAAGAACAAAGACTTGCCCGTGTTAAAGAATTCGGTAAAAATGATAAAGATACTGGAAGAACAGAAGTACAAATCGCTATTCTTACAGATGAAATCAACGATTTAACTGAACACTTAAAAGAACACAAACACGATTATCATTCAAAGAGAGGACTTCTTATGAAAGTTGGTAAAAGACGTAGTCTACTCGATTACCTTAAGAAGAACGATGTTGTAAGTTATCGTGAATTGATTAAAAAACTCAATATCAGAAAATAGGGCACTATATTTTTTAGTGTCTTTTTTTTAGATGTTCTAGAAGGTTATATGCAAGAAGTGGAATTGTTTTTTAACGCTGGAGATATCGATTTGATGGCTCGTTTAATGTTCATTCTTTGAATTTAATGAATTAGAAAGAAAAATTGAATTCGCATGTAGCAGATAAACAGATTCTAATAGGATGAACTCTTCGGTTAAGGGTGCATACCTAAAAACTGTCGATCACGATAAAAGTGTTAAAAAGTATACTAAAAGAGGAGTAAACATCATAGAAGAGATAGGTAAATGCCTACCAAATGATATTGAAAAATTATTGGTTGGAGCGAATTTCGATATATTCAAAGAATTATATAGGAGATATTCATTAAATGGACAATTAGGTAGTCTATATAACCATTTTTATGTCGCATGTTATGGTCACGAAATTACAGTTAAGAAAAAGATAGATGTACCTACACTCTATGGCATTAGATTCTTCGGTAATTTTTTTAAATAGAAATTGTAGGAAAGAGGTAAATTATGAAAAGAGAATTTAAATTGGATTTCAGGGGAAGGAATTTGACAGTTGAGACGGGAGAACTCGCGAAGCAAGCAGATGGAGCTGTTTTAATAAGATATGGGGACACGGTTGTGCTCTCATGCGCGGTGATGTCCGACAATGTGAGCACGGCAGATTTTTTTCCACTCACAGTTTTGTATCAAGAGAAATTATATTCAGTAGGAAAAATCCCAGGAGGTTTCATTAAGAGAGAAGGGCGTCCTACAGATGAGGCAACATTAACTGCCCGTTTAATCGATAGACCGATTAGACCGATGTTTGCCGATGGATTTAGAAACGAAGTTCAGGTAATTAACACCGTTCTATCTGTAGATCCCGACAACAGTCCCGAGATGGCTGCGATGTTCGGAGCATCTCTAGCTCTCGGAGTAAGCAATATTCCTTTCGACGGTCCGATCGCAGGAGTTAGAGTAGGGAAGATAGGAAAAGAATTCCTCGTTAATCCCAACGTCGAAGAAACTGAACAATCCGAATTGTTGCTGACCATTGCAGGAACCAAAACCGACATCTGTATGATAGAAGCAGGAGCTAAAGAGGTTTCCGAAGACACTATGTTAAAAGCTATCGAATTCGGACAAATTGCTATAAAAGAGTTATGTGAATTCCAAGAAAAGATCATAAGTGAAGTCGGACGTGAAAAAGTAACCGTCGATTTGGCCGCCATAGATCCTGAACTCACAAGTATCGTAAAAGAGTACACTAAAGAAGCCCTTACAGAAGCGCTTAAAAGTGACAAAGAGAAAACCGAAAAAAATGCTTCCATCGAAGCCGTTAAAGAACAAGCGATAGGACACTTTAGTGAGATATATGCGACGAACGAAAACCTTGCAGACATTCTAAAAGACGTGAGAACTCTCGTAGACGAATTAGAAGCCGAAATCGTAAGAGATCTAATCGTTTTAGAGCATATAAGACCGGATGGTCGAGCACTAGATGAAATACGTCCGCTTTCTGCAAGTATAGATATTCTACCTCGTACACACGGAAGTGCACTTTTTACCAGAGGCCAAACCCAAGCTTTAAGTACGACGACATTAGGAGCCATCGGAGAACATCAAATCTTAGATGGACTAGGATTAGAAGATGCAAAGAGATTCATGCTCCATTATAACTTCCCTAACTTCAGCGTAGGAGAGACTGGAAGATACGGTGCTCCGGGAAGACGCGAAATCGGTCATGGAGCACTAGGAGAACGTGCACTTTTACAGGTTATGCCGAGTGAAGAAGAGTTTCCTTACACGGTGAGAGTTGTAAGTGAAATTCTAGAATCGAACGGTTCATCTAGTCAGGCTTCGATATGTGCAGGATGTCTATCGCTGATGGCTGCTGGTGTTCCCATCAAAGCTCCAGTCGCAGGAATCGCAATGGGACTTATCACAAAAGGAAAAAAACATGCGGTTCTGACAGATATTCAAGGATTAGAAGATCACATGGGAGATATGGATTTTAAGGTAGCAGGAACCAAAAATGGTATTACTGCTCTACAGATGGATATCAAAATAAAAGGTATTACAAAGTCGATCTTAAAGGAAGCACTTGCTCAAGCTCACAAAGCCAGACAAGAAATACTTGAGCTGATGAACAGTATAATTTCTGAACCTCGCAAAGAGCTTTCTCCGTATGCACCTAAGATTGCGATGATAGATATCAAACCTGAAAAGATAAAAGACGTCATTGGTCGCGGTGGAGAGATGATCACGAAGATAATTCTCGAAGCATCAAACGTTAAAACCGTAAACGATAAAGATGCCGTCAAAGTAGATATCGACGACGATGGACATGTAGTAGTCTACCATACAGATCAAGCTATCATAGCCAAAACGATCGAGATGATAGAAAACGTCGTAAAAGAAGTAGAAGAAGGAAAAAATTATACAGGACGCGTCACTAAAGTAGAAGACTTCGGTTGTTTCGTAGAGCTTTGGCAAGGATGCGAAGGTTTAGTTCACGTATCACAACTGGCTCAAGAGAGAGTCAATAAACCTAGCGATGTTGTGAAAGTCGGAGATGAAATTATCGTTAAAGCATTAGGATACGACAATCGAGGACGTCTAAATCTATCCAGAAAAGATGCCCTTCCTAAAAAAGATGCAAAAGAGAAATCTAAAGGCGAATAGAAATGACCAAACTTTAAGTAGACTAGACAAAAATAGATAAATATGATATATTATACTTGCATTTAAATTATGCAAGCAAAAAAGCGGGTGATGCCAGCCCACATTAAATGGTAAATAATAAAGCGGGTGATGCCAGCCCACATTAAATGGTAAATAATAAAGCGGGTGACGCCAGCCCACATTAAATGGTAAACAAAAAAGTAGAACTAGAGAGCTAACTCTAGTTTTTTTTACTTATTGACTAAAAAACAGGAAAGCTCTATAATATACCTCAAAATCAGAAAGGAAAGATAAAAAATGTTAGATAAAATTAAAATAGTCAAAATCGATTATACATATTGCAATTACTTAAGAAAATTTGATTCGCGAGTAGTCTACAATGCCGGTTTAAAGGAATTAAGACCGTTTGTAGGGATTCTTTTTACAGTTAAGGACAACGAATATTTCGCACCTCTTTCTAGTCCGAAAGAAAAACATAAATCTTTAAAAAATTCTATGGATATTGTAAAAATAAGAGATGGAAAATATGGTATAGTGAACCTAAATAATATGATACCTGTTCGGAAAGAAAATTATATAAATTTTGATTTAAATAACCTTCCTCAAGATGAATTACAAAGAAAGAGAATCCTGCTTTTAAGAACTCAATCCAAGTGGCTAAATAAAAACCGAGAACAAATATACGACAAAGCGAGTCGTCTTTATATGAACTATAAAAATAGCAGACTTCCTAAACGTCTCATAGAGAGATGCTGTAATTTTCCAATATTAGAAGAGAAATGCCAAGAATATAACGAATTAAACAAATCTAAAGTCACGCCATAAAATAAATGTTTTGATTTTTTCTTCGTGTAAATAAAACTTAGGACGTATGGAATTATGCTCACATTTATTGTATAATTAATTAGGTGATAAAAATGGACGGATTTACTAGTTTAGAAGAGTTATATAAAAGAGTCACTCCTGCACTTAATTGCAAATTAAAAGATTTAAATAGAATAGGAATCAACTATATACAAAAAGCCGACATATGGAATTATTTAAAAAAGCATGTCTGGTGTAAAAAATCAGGACTAACTCTAGGTGAGATAGTGAATGACATCATGACAGTTACTAATACTGAACTGCAAACCTACGTCCAAAATTTATTGGCAGATGAAAAGCGACCAACCGACAGTGAAGGTGTACTATAGAAAAGAGAAATGACATGTTAGAAGAACTACGAAAGAAACTTATTACTAATTTAAAAACGTATATGAAAGAAAGTGACATCGAATCGATCGAAGAAGCACTAAATTATGCGATTTCTTTAAGCGAAGGTATCGTACATCACGATGGAAGCGATTACATTTTACACATCGTCAGAACAGCGATAATTTTAAGTGAACTTCACAGCGATAAAGTGTGTATCATCTCTTCACTTTTAGGGTGGATTCCAACGATGCGAAGCGATGTTTCATTAGAAAATATCAAAGAAAGAGAATACGGTGAAGAAATATTCAATATAGTCGAAAGTTTGTATAAGATAAGCAATATACGTTTGAAAGATGAAGCCCAAGCGAGTGCGATCGCCTTAAGAAAAATTCTGGTCGGACTTTCTACAGACGTGAGAGTTATAATCGTAAAACTTGCCAGTCGTCTTGACAATCTAAGAGAAATTTATACCAAGCCTGACGAAATACAGAAAATAAAATGTATCGAAACAGAAAACGTCTTGATACCGATTGCCCACCGTTTAGGAATTAACTATATTAAAAGCGAATTAGAAGACCTCACTTTAAAATATTTAAGACCTGAAGGTTACAACGAGGTTTTAGAACTTCTAGATGCTGGATACGGAGAGTTGAACGGTTACATAGATGAAATGAAAGATGAACTTTCAAAAATGTTAGTCGATGAAGGTATCAAATTCAGGATAAAAGGCCGAGTCAAAAGTATCCATAGTCTCTATGAGAAAATGAGTAAAGGAAAGCGATGGAAAGATATATATGACGTCTTAGCCCTTCGTATAATCGTCGAAAAAGAATCAGAATGCTATCTTGCAATAGGATTGATACACGCAAAATATAGACCTCTTCCGAAGAGGTTTAAAGATTATATCGCTCAACCGAAAGAAAATATGTATCAAAGTTTACATACGGGTGTAATAGGTCCAAATGGAAATGTCTTTGAAATACAGATCAGAACCGAAGAGATGGACGAAATAGCTGAATGTGGAATCGCTTCCCACTGGTCATATAAAGAAAACGGTTCAAAAGCTATCCAAAACTTGATGGAACAGAAACTCGAAATGTTTCGTGATGCTATGGAACTAACAAATTCTGAGGAGGAAGTTGTCAAAGGTTTTGATGAGCTATTCATAAGCAATATGGTTTATGTTTTCACTCCGAATGGAGATGTCATGGAACTTCCAGAGGGCTCCACTCCAGTAGATTTTGCTTATAGGATCCACTCACACATAGGAGATACGATGATAAATGCCATCGTAAACGACCAAATCGTACCCATGGATTACAAATTGCAAAATGACGACATAGTTAAAATCAATACTAACGAGTCTTCTACTCCAAACAAAGAATGGTTAAAATTTGTCAAAACTAATCAGGCGCGAAGTCGAATAAAATCTTATTTTAGTAAGCAAGATCGCGACGGATTCATAGCAAAAGGCGAAGAATTATTAATAAAAGAGATAAAACGACGACACTGGAATCAAAATGAAATCATGTCTGTAGAAAATGTCGAAAAACTGCTGAAAATGCTGAAGCTTAAAGACTTAGAAGAACTCTACCTGAGCTTAGGTTCATTAAGATTTTCTGCCAACTATTGTTTGGGTCTTCTCGCGGAAGACAAGCCGACTGGAGCAAACCTGATTTTAGAAAAAATTCAATCAGGAAAAATTCCTGAAAAAGAAGAAAATTACAAAAACGATATAATCGTAAAAGGCTGTGACAACTGTCTAATTGCTATTGCCAACTGTTGTAAACCAGTCTTAGGAGACGAAATAGTTGGCTATATAACAAAAGGAAACGGCATTGCGGTGCATAAACAAAACTGTTCTAATCTAAAAAATATGGATTCGAGATTCATCGATGTATCTTGGAACGAACAAACTACTAATACATATACTGCGAGACTTTTAGTAAGGACGAACAATATAAATAACAACCTTCTCGAGATCGTTACGAAGAGTGCTCAAAGAGGTTTATCTATCGAATCGATAAATATCATCAATCACGACAATATATCATACGAAATATTGGTAAAAGTTCCTAATACAGAAGTTTTAAAGACGTTCATGAACGATCTCGAAACTCTAGATTTTGTCACAGGTGTTGAAAGAGAGCTGAAATAAATGAGAATACTAGTATCCAGAGTAAAAGAAGCAAAAGTTTTTGTCGACGATAAAATTACAGGAAAATGTGAAAACGGTTTGTTAGTCCTATCCTGTTTTCAAGAAGGAGACTCCGAAAAAGAAATCGAGTACTTAGCTAAAAAGTGTGCAAATTTAAGGATCTTCGACGACGAATCTGGCATCATGAATAAAAGCGTTTTAGATGTCGATGGAACAGTTTTATCTGTAAGTCAGTTTACATTATATGCCGATGCAAGTAAGGGAAACAGACCTAGTTATATTCGAGCACTAGGAGGAGAAGAGGCAAAAAAACTGTACGAGAAATTTAACGTAGAGCTCTCAAAATATGTACACACAGAAGAAGGCATCTTTGGAGCAGATATGCAAATTGAAGCTCATCATGATGGTCCGATAAATATATTGATAGACTCAAAATAGATCTAAAATATAGTAGCATCAAAAAAGAAATGAAAATGGCAAGAAATGACAAAAAAAGCTTGACAAGCATCCACAGGGTGGTATAGAATTTAAGAGTAGACAAGGTCCGGATAAACACAAGGTCCGGATAAACACAAGGTCCGGATAAACACAAGGTCCGGATATATAGAAAGTAGGGCCTTTTTACATGAAAAAATTTATGAGAATCGATGAAAGTGTTAGAAAGAGAATGATCGTATTTAGCACTCTTCTAATAACTGTAATATTAATTGCCAGTGGAATAACATATGCATATTTCTCGATGGTCGCGACGAAAGAGGACGAAAAACTAAATTTAAAAACGGGCGAACTCGCCTTGACATTTCGGGATGGGGACAACGGTATAAATACGAGCTTAGCATTCGGAGAAACAGTAACGAAGAAATTCATAATCGAGAATACAGGAACAGCCTCTGCATCCTTAAGTTTAGATTGGAAAAACTTAGTGAACACATATCTCGACAGAAGTTTAAGTTTTAACATTCAATATTCAGAAAGCGAAGATGGCGAATATAAAGAATTAGAGCCAGAAAGCAATATGCCTGTGTCGGCAGATCCTTTAACTCAAACGATGGTAAGCGAAATATCAGTTCCAGCAGGAGAAACGTACTATTACGATCTCAATATAACGCTAAACTATCTAGATGACGTGGAGCAATCCTCAGACTTGGAAGCAATCTTTATGACAGAATTCGATATAGGTCAGTCGACAAAATATAGATATTATAAGTTGACCGTGGATCCGAATGGAGGTAATCTAGGCGAATTTACAGACATTCAGGAATATCAATTAAAACATCAAGAGACGATGAAGATAGGGACGCCAGAAAAGCTCGGAAATGAATTTAAGGGTTGGAAAGTGACTGGGGCAGCCTCATCGATAGTTGGTGAGACATTTACGATGGGAATTTCGGATGCAACAGTCCAAGCAGAATGGGAACCTATCGAATATAAAGTAACGATAAATGTAAATGGGAATAAAACGGAGCAGAACGTTAAGTTTGGCGAAACAATAGAACTCGAAAGGCCAGATATAGAAGGACTCGAATTTGGTGGTTGGGAAGTAAGTGGTGGAACGATAGATGGTGATCGTTTGACGATAAATGAACCGACAGACGTCATAGTAAATGCCGTTTTGACAGCAAAAACTTATAATTATAAAATAATACACAGATTGATGGATGTAACTGGAGAGGGCTTTAAAGTACACAGTACCGAGATGGGAAGCATGTCTTTTGGCGAAACTTTAAATAGTACTCCAAACACTTATGCCGGTTTTACTAGTCCGAGTGGAAAAAGTATCAAAATACAAGTCGATAGTGAAGATCCGACAAAAAATGTGATCACATATGATTACACGAGAAATAAATACAATCTAACGATAGATCCTTCAGGAGGAAATTACACAGGTAATACAAGCGTAGAGATGTATTATGGTGCAAGCATTAATATAGGAACGATATCGAAGACAGGATTTACATTTGGCGGATGGCAAGCAAGCAGCGGAGAACTTCAAGGAAACACATTTACGATCTCTGATCGTGACGCGACGCTAACAGCAGGTTGGGTAGCAAATAACTATAAATATATCGTATACCATGAAAAGATGAACACGGATGGTAACACATATACGAATGCAGAAGCAGACAGTGGTGAAGCTCAATATGGAAGCACTATATCGCCATCCACAAAGAGCTATACTGGTTTCTCAAGTCCGGCTAAAAGATCGCTAACTATTCAAGTAGATACATCGAATCCACCGACAAAGAATGTATTAAATTATAGATATGCTAGAAACACATACACGCTCACGATAAATCCAAACGGGGGAACGTATGGTGGCAGTTCATCTAATACGACTAAATCGATGTATTATGATACGAGCACGACTCTAAGTAGTCCGACGAGATCGGGTTATAGGTTCGATGGGTGGACTAAATCGGCAGGAACTCTATCCGGTAATACGTTTACTATCGGTGCATCGAATGCGACAGTTACAGCTAATTGGTCTCCAATAGAATATTCATACACAGTTAAACACTATAAGATGAACGTCTCCGGTTCGGGATATACATTAGCAGATACGACGACAGGGTCAGATACTTATGGAAGCAGAGTAACTCCAGCATTAAAGACATATACAGGATTCACAAAACCTAGTTCTAAAAGCATAACGATACAGACAGATGAGAGTAAAAACGTCGTAGAATACTACTATACGAGAAACTCATATACTCTTACAATTAATCCAAACGGGGGAACATATGATGGAAGCTCATCAAACACGACTATATCGATGTACTATGGAGCAAGTACGACGTTAAGTACACCTTCAAGAACAGGATACAACTATACTTGGACAAAGACTAGTGGTACTCTTTCTGGCAGTACGTTTACAATGGGTTCATCGAATGCGACAGTGACGGCGAGCTGGACAGCAAAAACTATGAGTGTAACTCTAAATGCAAACGGAGGGTCGTCGAGCACGACGAGCAAAACAGTCACATATAACTCCACATACGGAACTCTTCCAACTCCAACTAGAACGGGATACTCATTCGATGGATGGTACACCTCTAATACAGGAGGAACGAAAATCACTTCGAGTACAACCGTATCCAAAACGACGAGTCATACTTTATATGCTCATTGGACAGCAAATACATATACAGTAACGTTCAACGCAAATGGAGGATCAGTAGGTACGACGAGCAAGACTGTTACTTATGGTTCGACATATGGTACGTTACCAACTCCAACTAGAAGTGGATATACATTTAAGGGATGGTATACGTCGAGTTCTGGTGGTACAAAAATCACTTCGAGTACGACTGTCACCTTGACTTCAAATCAAACTCTTTATGCTCAGTGGACTCAGAATACGACGACCACTACTACGACAACGACTAGACCGTCGACTGGAGGAGGAACAGCAACCGCGGCAAATGAGATTATAGTGACATTCAGCTGTCACGGCTCATCCAGACAAATAAAATATATCAAAAATAGTACCTATGGAGCATTCCCAGATTCTAATAGTTTTGGATCATTGGGAGGAACAAGTAATGGAGATCTAAAGTTTTGTGGTTGGTATCGTGGTAATACAAAACTAACCACTAGTACATCTGTATTAACATCTAGTCATACAGTCACTTGCAAAGAAGTTAATATAGGACAATCTTGTCCTGATAATGGAAGCGCAGATTATTAATCATTTCCATAACATAAAGTTTTATCAACGTCGGGAGAACCTTGCCTTGGTTTTGTAGACATTTCTTAAAAAAAACATCTCATTTCATA
>CASRZA010000014.1 GCA_949439935.1 uncultured Bacilli bacterium | reverse complement strand
TATGAAAAAATGTCGAAATGTTGAACAGATGTTCTGTTTTTGCCACTTTTTCATATGGTTTTGCATTTTTGTCATTTTCTCTTTTATACTAAACTTAATCTTTTGCAACCCTTTTTTACCAAAAAAAACTTTAAAGAACTTACTCTCTAAAGATTCAACATATATCTCTCTTCATCATGAAATACTCGTATGTAGATTCTCACTACAGTCTAGTCAATCTATAAAAATAAAAGAACTTATACAGTTCTCCTAAATCTTCTATTTTTGATAACTTTTGTATTTCTCATAAGCGATCAAAATCACTACCAAAGCTACGAATATTCTAAATAATATAGATATAAACAATTCACACATTCTTCATCTACCATCCTCTATTTATTACCCACCACAAGTGTAACATATATTGCGGCAAAAATAAATAGAAAAACTTAAAATTTTTTCTAAAAACATTTCTACGAAAAATGAACTCCTGTATCGAAAGGCCCCTATTTTAAAGCATTTCTAATCGGACTTTTTTTTAATAAATTGATCGACAAAAAAAAGTTTAAAAAAAATGAAAAAAAGTGTTGACTTTATTATCACTTTCCATTAATATATGAACTACCAATTCACTTTACAAAGGCGAATTGGTGCTAGTATCACACTAGCCAACCCCTTTTTATTCTTTTTTATGAAGCTGCCCTCAGGGGGTGCAGCTTCTTTTTTTTGTTTTTTCACAAATGAATAAAAAAAAGACTTATAGATCGTCTAATTTTTGGATCGCTTCATCGAAGGTCTTAGCGCTTATTAGGACGATATTTAAATCGTTTTCTTTTTTTACTTTAAGAGCATCTTCATAGTTTTCTAAAGGACAAATAAATACTTCTGCACCTTTTCGAACGGCGCCCAAAAGCTTATATTTGACTCCTCCAATCTCTCCAACTGTTCCATATCTATCGATCGTTCCTGTTCCCATAATCACTTTACCTTTAGTTATATCTCTTTCGGTTATCCTATTATATATCGCCAAAGCGGTGATAAAACCACCAGAAGGTCCAGATTCGCTTGTTTTAGTCTTCACATCTATATCAAAATCCGTCTCAAAGTCGCTGATGGTTGCAAGACTTAATCCGACTTTAGGCTTACCATTAACATCTATTAAAGTCACGACATCTGTACCGATCTTTTCATCTCTTTTATACTCTATTCTTACTTCATCGCCGACTTTCTTAGCACCTACATAGTTTTGGAATTCATTCAAAGTAGTATATTCATATCCGTCGATAGAAAGTATTTCATCGCCATACCTGAGCTTGGTCTTAGCTTCTTTGTCGACATAAGTAACTACGCTTCTCTTATCCTTTTCTACATAGTTAATACCGGCATGTTCATAAGCCACATATTCGGCGTTGCTTATAGCCTCTTTCATATATATCCTGTCTATCTCTAAAGTCTCATCCAAATCGGCATCTTCATAAGTTATGTCTTCAGTAGGAACTATATCCCAGTTCTGATTTAATAGAGAAACCAATAAAAACGGAAATGTTCCCCTGACAACGCTTACATATGTCATACTTAGAGATCCCTTCTCGTCGTAGATGTTTTCTCCTTCTATTCTCTCACTCATATTTATAGATCCACCTGGCTTATAGATAGCGTATGGAAATTCAAAAGTCAAAGCAAATACGAGTAAACCCAAAAAGATTAAAAATTTCCATTCATCTTTTATATAGTTCACTATCTTTTCTACTAAACTGGTCTTATGTTTATCTAAAATTATGTGTTCCTTTTCTATCTCTCTAGTTTTATCTTTATAAGACACAACGATCACTCTCTTTCAACGCTACATTATATTATACCACTTATTGTATGTAAAATATGTGAAGTTTTTTAAAATTAATCATATATTTTACAGATGAAAAAAACACGAAACAACATATTTTTACTATTTTTTATATTAGTTTTCTTCCTTTTCTTTGCCTTTTCGCGCGAAATAAAAAGCTCAGTAATCGCGTCGTGCGAACTGTGGTTTTATAATTTAGTTCCTTCCATGCTACCGATGTATCTATTGTTAGATCTTCTAATAAATTATGGCTTAGCTGAACTGCTTTTCAAACTTTTTTCCACCAATTCTGCATTCGTTTTAGCCATCTCCCTAATATCGGGAACACCTGGAAACGCAAAATATATAAAAGAATTCTACAACGAAGGCTATATATCGAAAGATCTTGCAGAATATCTTCTCACGTTTGCTTATTCACCGAATCCCCTATTCATAATTGCCATCTCCCCTGATATAAACTCTGCTCTATGTGTTCTTTTAATCATATATGTCGCAGACCTCATAAATTTTATAATTTTTAGGCCCTTATTTAAACAAAGACGGTCTACTAGCATAAAAAGAGAATCGATTTCCTTTTCGACCCTTTTAGAAAATTCCATATCAAAATCTTTTAAAGTCCTCATACTGATTTTAGGAATAGTAGTAACTTACGGAATTTTAAATACGTTCCTATCTATCTACCATATCGAATCTCCTTTTATAAGTTCTGTCTTCGAACTCACAAATGCTCTTTCTGTAATACGCAATTTAAATGCCGGCCTATGGTGGACGTCATTCGCATGCCTATTTGCAGGACTAAGTATCCACACTCAAGTAAAAAGTATACTAGAAGGGTCAGATCTGTCATACAAATACTTCTTGTATGGTAGACTCTTATCCTCTATTCCCTTCTTAATCCTCGCGATTATCTATTAATTTTTCATTTTTGATATCGACGTTACTTATACTTTCAAACCGCTTTGTGATCTTATCTGTCGTCGTATGAATAGATAATACATCTTTATTTACAGCTTCGATAGACTTCGAAAGATGATCCCATCTATCTTTATAACGTCCGAATTCGACGCCCAATTTAGAAAGTTCTTCGTGGATTACTTTTGCATACTTGTCTCTCGCCATATCTTTTATAATAGTGCTGATTATAGTTAAAGTGCTTACCAAAGTTGTGGGACTCGTGATCCATACTCTTCTCTTATACGCATAGTTCAATAGATCAGAATGATAAGCATTGATCTCTGCAAAGATCGCTTCTGCTGGCAAAAACATGATAGCCTGAGAAGAAGTCTCACCTCTTATGATATATTTATTAGATATAGCGTCGATATGCCTTTTGACGTCCATCTTAAACAGTTTGAGCGCCTCCTCTCTTTCTTTACTAGAAAAGTCTCTATTACACATCCTCTCATAGTTCTCCAAAGGAAACTTCGAGTCTATTCCTATCGTACCTAATGGCTTTGGTGCGAAAAGTATAGCATCTACGATAGTTCCGTTCGAAAGGGTATACTGTACTTTATATACAGAATCATTTTTCTCTCCAAATATGCTCGACAAGATAAGATTTAAATTTGTTTCGCCGAATATTCCACGCGTTTTTTTGTCAGTCAATATAGACTGTAAACTTATTATGTCAGTCGAAAGTCCGTCTATTTTCTTTTGAGCCTCGTCTATTTTACTGAGTCTCTCCAAGACGCTTACAAAAGTTTTGTTCGTCTTCTCAAAATTTGCATCTAACCTTTCATTTACTCTTTCATTTATCAAAGCTAATCTTCTTTCCAAAATAGAATTCTGCTTTTCAAAATCTTCCTTTAAGTCGCTGCTAAAACCGTATTTAAAATCTCCCAAATCTTTTGTAATGTTCTTCTCTAGAGAACTCATTCTATCGACTATATTAATATTATCATCTTTTTTAAACAGAACGATTATTAACAAAATGACGACTAAGATTAATAATCCTACTATCAATAATTCCATCTCGCTTTACTCCTAATCTAAATCAAACTTTTTGTTGACAATAGTGCTCGATATGTAAGCGATCACTACCATGACGATCACCCGAATAAAATACTCGGGGTGCGTTAAACTCTCTAAAAGAGTGACTCCTAAGAAACCCCAAAAATACACCATAAAAGGTTTAGCCATCAATGTTGCCACTAAAAATTTTTTATGATCCATCTCACTGACACCACCAAAAATGTTTATGAGAAATGCAGGCGTAAAGGGAAAAGCCATAATCGTTACTAAGTGAGACAATTTTATGTTCGAAAATCGTTTGACTAACTTTAATGCTCTATTTTTTTCAAATCTTTTTACCAAATATTCAAATCTTCCTTTTAATACTCTCCGGCAAAGGTAAAATGCCATATTACAACCCATTACAGTTAGTAAATATGAAATTATAAATCCCCATACATGTCCAAAAGCATAAAAGTTCAACGTAATAAAAACTGAAAGCGGTAACATCGGAAGTATAGATTCTATAAGTATCAGAAAGCAACCCAAAATTGGGCCATATATTCCGAGCGAATCTAAAACAAATGAAATGAATGAATCTATTTGTAAAAGAATATTCTGCATCTTTTATCACTCCTAACGTTATTATAAAACAAAAAAAGAAATTTAAAAAGATATACACATATTTATAAGTAAAGCATCTGTACAGAAAAAAGATACACTATTTTTGTGTACCTTGTTCTAATTCAAGAGTTTTATCTGAAGATAAACTAGAGTTTGGTCCAAAGTATTCTTCTGGGCTTTCAGATATCACTTTATGGAAAAATTGTACGCATTTTACCCAATCGGCATCTGGTAGATCTCTTTGATGGTTTAAGTATAACCCAGATAATTCTTCTAATGAGTTTACATTCTTTTCCTCATATTGTTTTAAATTGATCAAAAAAGCTACAATTCCTGCTTCAGGAGAAGCATATTTGACGAACTCACCGTTTTCATCGACTAAACCATCGAAGTTATTGTTCTCGTTAAAACCTGGTTTATTCTCTACGCTAGATATAGTATAAGCGATTGCAAGTGCATAACTCTTATCCATTCCTAAAAGTTCACTAATTCGCCCCACATATTCTCCAAAAGACTCCCCTGTTCTTAAAGTTAACAATTTTTCTGGATCAGTAGTGATCACTTCATCTGAAACGATTAGAGCTTCCTTAGTCGTTTCAAATCCGTCTAACTTATACACCAATTCATCTCTACTCAAAAGATAAGTGAACAACATTGCGAACTCTTCGTCGTCATCTAAAGTATATAGATAATTTCCTATGACATCGATGTATGGTTTACTGTAATTATTTGTCATAGCTTTAGCAATCTCGATGACCTTTTTACTATCCAAGTTGAAGTAAAGACTATACTCTTCTAAATACTCATCTAACAGTTTTTCTCTAGGAGTTCTAGTATCTGGATCTTTTGCCTCCTGTTCATACTTCTTTTGCATTTCTTCTGTTAAAATTGCAAAATTCTCCTCGATAACACTCTGAGTAAACGGATTCATATAGAAATCTCTAAATTCTATTTTTTCATCTGGCTTAAGATCTTTATCTTTATTTTTATGCCTATCTAACGAACTAAATAACCCAAAGTAATTCCCTGCTAGAGCAAGTCCACTCATAACTAAAGCTACGCCAGAAATTGCTAATGCTTTTGTTCCTTTTCTTCCAACGCTTGCTTTCTTCTCTTTAGTTTTCTTTTCCTTAGATTTTTTCTCCTTTTTTGGCTTTTCCTTTTTTTGTTTTTCCTTTTTTGGTTTTTCATTTTTCTTTTTATCTGCGAGTTTTGATCCTGCAAAAATGTCTTTACCATTTAAAGCATACTCTCTAATGTCACAACATTTAACAAAAAGAGATCTGTTGGATTTATCTATAAGGATATATCTGTCGCCGTATTGTACTCCTACAGAATCGTTAATAGGGGCTTTTTGCAACTCAGATATTATCTCGTCTATGACGACTACCCTCTGTTCTAAAGACAATTTAGCCAAGCCCTTCCAATCGACTTCGAAGGTAGCATCGTTATCTATCTCACCAACTTTGATTCTCAAAATCTTATATTGATAATAAGCTTCTCTCAAAATTTCCAAGTAGCTAAAATCTATCATATAAGTATTATAATCCATACATACAATTTCTGGCGTTACAACTGGCTCTTTTAAGATGTTGATACAAAGATCTCTAAAATATTTGTATCTAGCTTCCAATTTCATCTTTTTTACTTTCTCCCAGTCGATAAAATAATTTTCCGCCCTAGACTCCGGCAAAGCTATAAAACTAGATCCATTTAAACTCTTTTTGTTCATATTAAACCTCTCCCCCTAAATATCTTCTTGCCTTATATACATAAATGGCCTTGCGATAAGACTAGATTATAAATGATAACGGCTATTTTGTCAAGCAAAAAACCAAAAAAACGACCAATTAAGAAAGTTGGTCGTTTTTCTTCTCCATTGTAAGCACTTTTTGATCTAAATCTATCTCCGAAGTTTTATCGACTATCTGAGTATCTACGTCAACACCAAAGTATTTTTCAGAATCTCTAATGACTTCTCTATAAAAAGATTGATAGTTTTTTTGCCAGTTCAAACTTCCTTCAGCATAAATGTCTGCGAATCTTTGCCAAGATTTAAGATTGTACTTCTTATAAGCGTTTAAATTCATACAAAAGGCAATCATACCTGCTTCGGGCGATGGGTAAGTAAACCACTCTCCGTTCGCTCTCATGCCGCCATAATTATTTTGTTCTAAACAAAGAGTACTGGTGCCACGCCATGTTTCATGCAAACAAAGCGCTAAAGCGTAATTTCTATCTAAGTCTATCATCTCACTTATTCTTCCTATAAATTGAGAGAATACTTCGCCGTTTCTCGCGACTGGGACTCCATCTTCATTCAAAGTAGGTGCAACAAATTCGCTATATACGATCGGCTCTTCTGTAAATTCGCCAAACTCGTCATATAAAACAGTAGGATATAAATGCCTTGCCATAACGAACGCCTGTTCTACATCTCTTACGTCAGTGAGGCGATTTATGGCAATATTTATGTATGATGGTTCGAGATGGTTATCATTATTTTTTAAGGTATAGTAACTAAGCACGTTTATGACTCCTGGAGTCAAGCCAAAATCCTCCCTCAAATGAGATAAGAGTCTTAAATCGCTTTCTGTAGGTTTAATTCCTTTTCTAATTATGAAATCGACTGGATCAGTATATTCTAGAATATAGATGTCCTTTTCAGTTAACTCTACTGGTTCCTCACTTGATATCTCTAATTTTTCTTGTTCACTTTCAACACCGTCATCACTAGACCCTAAAGATAAAGTCTGCGCCTGATTTTTGGAGCCACTTAGATCATCACGAGTTAATCCTAACTCTTTCAACTTAAATCCTAATCTATCTCTATAAATTTGTCTGACAAAGACCATGACAGCAGTCTCGTCGTCCACGTCATCGTACAAGTGGTCTTCGAATAGAGTCGTCAAACTCTCTTCATAATCGTTCGTCTTGGATTTTGCAATTTGCGTTACTTTTTCAATATCTAAATCGAAATATAAACAATATTCTTTAAAATATTCGTCCATCAAAGCTACTCTACGAGCTTTTTCTTCTGCGAGGCGTTCCTCTTCGAGTCTTTGCAATGTCTCTTGCCTTAACTCTTCTAGTTGCTGTACTAATTTTTCATCCACTCTCTCAAAAAATAGATTGTCGGAAGAAATAGAGTCTTCCATTTTTCTTTGTAATTCTAATGTTTCCTCATAACTCATCATACTGTAAGTATTAGGTTTTAACTCCTCGTCTACTTCTTCCTTTTTCCTAAAATCTAAAGGCAGAAAAGACAAAGCCGACGCTATGAGATTGACCGAATAAGTTGCCACCATCGAAGCTGCCACGACAGAGCATATCACTGGACCCTTAGGTTTAACGTTTAAAGGAGGTAATGAAACCACTCTTCTCACCTTTGATTTTTTCTTTGATGGAGAAGTCCTCTCCTCTTTTTTATCAGAAATAACTTCTTCGCTTTGTTCTCCTTTTTGCCTTAAAGCAAGGTCATATTCCTCTAAGCATCTTTTATATAAGCTTTCTTTATCACGATTGATTACACAGAAACCAAAATTAGTCCTAAGATATAAAGGATCTGAAACAGGAAGGCTCTCGATCTTTTTTATCAGACTTTTAAAATACGACATTTTCTCATCGAGACTCATCTTGCCGACTTTTTTCCAATCGATCTCTATATTATCAGTGCTTTTAATCTCCACATCATGATAACTATTATAGATCTGTTTCAATAAATCTTTATACTTTTCATCAGTTACATAGTATTTGTTTCCTAAAAGTACAGGAGTTGGATTTTTTACAGGTGCTTTTAAAATTTTAGTAAAAAGACTTTTAAAATACCTTTTACGACTATCCTTAGACATTTTATTAACTTTTTTCCAGTCTATAGAAAACTTTTCTATATTAATTGTATTCTTAATATTTGAACTCATAAAATCGTTCCCTTCTATATCTCAGATTTAGATACATCCTGTTTACGAATAACGCCAATAAAAAACACGGACGCGCTCAAAGAGGAATTATACCCGATAATTCGATTTGTGTCAACCAGAAAAAACAGCTTTTTCCAAAGAAAAAATCCAAATATTTGGATTTTAACGTCTGCTTTCTAACTCACTCTTTAAAAGTTCCATCGTCTTAGCAGGATTAGCTTTACCTTGTGTTTGTTTCATCACTTGTCCTAAAAAGAAATTTACGACGTTCGTTAAGCCTTTATTCAAATAATCGTCAACTTCCTTAGGATGTTCATCCAATAGTGTACAAACCATTTCTTTCAGTGAACTCTCATCTTGAATTTGTTCCATGCCTTGCTCCTCGATGATGTCCAACGGATTTTTTTCGTTTTGGACTGCTTCATACAAAGCATTCTTAGCTTGATTCTTGCTAATTTTTCCACTGTCGACTAAACCGATCAGCTCTGCTAAAATATCAGACGTAATAAAGAATTCATCGATACTGATCTCCAATTTGTTAACTGCGCCTAATATTACTGTAGTAATCCAGTTGACTGCATCGATAGGTTTAATACCACTCGTGATTACTCTTTCGAAATAATCCGATACGTTGCGATCCTTCACGAGTATTTTTGCATCATACGGTTTTAAACCATATTCGGTGACATACTTTTCTTTTCTTTCTCTTTGCAAAGGAGGAATAGAACTCTTTATTTCGTCTATCCATTCTTTCGTAAGCTTAAATTTAGGTATGTTAGGCTCTATGAAATACTTATAATCGATCGCGTCGACCTTTCCTCTCATGTATTTGGTCTCTTTAGCTTCATCGTCCCATCTTCTGGTCTGCTGTTCCATCTCGTCGTACTGACCACTTTCTTTTAAGGCGATCTGACGTGCAATTTCATAGTCTATGGTTTCTTTGACAGAGCCAAACGAATTGACATTTTTCATCTCTACCTTAGTTCCCCAATTTTCTGGATTCGATTCGTCTAAATCGCTATCCATGATAGAGACGTTGACGTCACACCTTATCTGACCTTTTTTTGCGTCGGCATCGCTTATGCCAGCATATTGATAAATAGCTCTCATCGTCTCCAAAAAGGCTACTGCTTCATCACTGTTTCTAAAATCTGGCTCTGTGACTAATTCCAAAAGTGGAACTCCTGCACGATTATAATCTATCAATGACATTTTAGTGAAGTGATCCATTGAAGCTGAGTCTTCTTCTAAATGGATATTGTTGATCCTTACGGTTTTTTCTTCGTCTTTACAATCGTATGTGAGAACTCCTCCAACGCCTATAGGCGCAGGTTTCGTCTCTTGTGTGATCTGATAGCCTTTAGGTAGATCTGGATAATAATAGTTCTTCCGTTCAAAATACAGATACTCCGGTTGTTTACAATTTAAGATTATACTTGCCATCAAAGCTTTTCTGACAGCCTCTTTGTTGACCACAGGCAAAGTTCCAGGGAAGGCCATATCTAGAGGCCTAATAAATTCGTTCGACTTCGAAGAATACCCATTTTTAGCACTTGAGAATACTTTTGTATCGGTTTTATTTATCTCACAATGCATCTCTAAGCCTATCATTGCTTTATACTTAGTCATGGCCGACCTCCTTCGCTATCTGACCTTTATACCCGAGAATCCCTTCGATTGCATAAGCGATATTCAAAACGTTCGCATCATCATAACATTTACCCGTTATATTTAATCCTACTGGCAAACCGTCCACAAATCCGTCTGGAATAGTGATAGAAGGGAATCCGCCGAAGTCCCCGACTTGCAAATGTTCATCTAAAGCCCTTACATCTCCGTTTAATGCATCCTTAGAACTATCTAAATGTTTAGCAGGTCCAACTCCTACAGGTAAGATGACCCCATCAAACTGTTCGAATAGCCTATTCCATTCGTCCACAAGCAATCTTCTAACTCTCTGAGCATTAAAGAAATAACGTTCTTTATTCTCGGCCTGTAGCACGTAAGACCCAATGACAAAGCGTCTTTTTATCTTCGAAGAAAAGTTCTTTGTCCTAAAGTTTTTAATCATATCGATGTAGTTATCAGCCTCTTCGCGAGGTCCAAATGGTATTCCAGTCATGTTAGACATATTAGAAGTCGCCTCTGCATACGCGATTACGACATATACACTAGCTATCAAATCTAGTAATTTTTTATCTACGCTTACTTCTTCGACTTCGATACCTAGGCTTTTTGTTTTATCTAAGGCTACTTTGAAATTCTCTAAATGCTTTTTTAATTCATCGCTTGCTTGAGGATAGTTTTCGACATTACAAAGTTCTCCTATATAACAAAGCTTCTTGCCCGATACTTTGCCGTCTAATGACTCAGATAAATGGATATCGCTAGAATCCCAACTGGTCATGTCCATATCGTCTTGCCCTTTCATGGCATCGACTACTATCGCAGCATCTTTAACACTTCTCGAGAGCACCCCACAGTGATCTAAACTCGAAGCATACGCAAAAAGACCATATCTAGAAATCATCCCGTATGTAGGTTTATATCCGACTATACCACAATAGGCAGCGGGTTTACGAATAGAGTCTCCTGAATCGGAGCCTGTCGCATAAGGATAAACGCCACTTGCAACTGCACAAGCAGATCCAGCACTTGATCCCGCACACATTCTAGAAGGATTCCAAGGGTTTAAAACTGTACCTGTATGACCAGTAGTTCCAGTCCCACCCATGCCAAATTCATCTAAAACGGTCTTATTGACTGCAACAGCGCCTTTAGCTTCTAAGTTTTTAATAGAGGTTGCCGTAAAAAATGGCACATAATTTTTTAAAGTATTCGACGAACCTGTAGTTAAGATGTCTTTCGTACTATAATTATCTTTTATTCCATACGGAATGCCACTTAAAAGTTCATCTGAGACTTCTACGCCTTTTGCCTCGTCGATTATAGTGACGAATGCATTATATTTATCTTGTATTTCATGAGATTTCTTCAAAGATTCTTCAACTAATTCCTGAGAAGTTACCTTCTTCTCGATTAGATCTTTATGGATTTCTTCGATACTTTTTTCCATATAGTTCATATTATTCCACCATCCTCGGTACTTCTAGTTCTCTGTCGTTCGCGCGACCAGAATTTCTGAGCGCGTCATCCAATGATAACGACTCCTCTACGACATCATCTCTCAAATGATCGACGGTTCTGTCTAGACACCAAGACATCGGCTCGACTTTATTCAGTCCCTCTATTTTTTCGAATGCTTGAAAGTCTTCATCGATTTGACTAAATTCATCTAATACCATTTTATTTTCATTTTCGGTCAATCCTATTAGCAATTTGTTTGCATAATCGTCGACCATATCGGAAGTAAAAACTTTTTTATCCATAAACATCCTCCTAAAATCATATACAAAAAATATATCACAAACACCTATCCTTGTCAAATTCCTCTCATAAAAAAAACTTAAAGATAAAGTCCTTAGAAGTCATAAATCATCGACTTAATCTATAAGGTTTTTGTAAAGTTCCGTCTCCTTGAATTTGATTTAAGTATTTGGCTTTTAGATTGATAACGGGAAGCACTTCTACTGCATTCTCCATATCGCGAGACCTTAAAGAGTTTCCCTCGGCAATCATGCTGCAATTGTTGCCTGTAGAAGTGTCTGGCGTGAACGACCAATAGATTTTTTCTCTAGCTAAATAATAATCATTATTTCCCGTTAAGTAATTCCCGCTTCCTGCTAATATTATCTCATCAGCTGTGATGAGTCCTACTGGATATGTCAATTTTCCGTTTCCACCGTTTTCTCTACTCACTGTGAATTTGTCATTTTCTTGGGGACATGTTAATTGTGGACTAACGCCTTTTAGAGCTAGACTCCAAGAATTAGACCTTGCCGATCCACCAAAACTAGTATTGTTTCTTCCATATCCTAATCCTGTATCGTTTGGCCCTCCTGTCGCACTACGTCCTGGAGTACTTCTATCGTTACAGAAGATCGTATCTTGAACATAATCGCTATATCCTGTATCTACTATGTTCTTTTTATACCATTCGTCGACCTTTGTCTTTATCTCTGAATTTGTCTCATTTCTTTGGGCTTGCTCTTTCGAAGTACTTGCGCTTCCTGTTGCCCCACCATACATCCAACCTATATATTTAGCATCGTTATACACGTTACTCCAAACCTGATTCGTAAGTGCGAAACCTCTCGTATATGTGCTTGTTCCCGATTCTCCTACACCATCGTACTGCATTCTGATCGAACCGTTTCCATTTATACGAATTATTCTCCACCACATGTCTTGCCCTGCCGCATTTTTTCCAAATTTGACATAGTTATTTTCGACTGCTCCTCTGAAATAATAACTAATTCCATAGTCATCGACCATACTATATAAACCGTCGGCCGTCTCATCTGTCACAGCAGGAATCGCAAAATTTGGATTACCATCTTTTTCAGTTTCGATGAGCTCCTGTAGAGAACTTACGCTTTCTTCTAATGTAAATTTAGTTATGAAGGTCGCGTCTATATCTGACGTTTGATCTATATCTGGAAGATCTTCGAACGTTATTCTTATTCTATATGAATACGTGTGCCCTGCTGGAATAAAGATATGATCCGCCAAAACTTGAACAGACGCAGTTTCACTTCTCGGTACATTCTCGCTTTCTGTTTCTACCCTCTGCCAAGTCGAACCCGCTTCGTCTGTCTTCTCTTCCAAAGTATATGTCAATGATTCGACTAGATATGTGTTGACTAAATTTTCCCAACTTATCTTCGCATAAGTATCTAGTGTTCCTGTGTTTTCGATTACTAACTCTTTCTCTACACTATCTCCGAGGGTCCATGTCCCTTCTATATTTTCTATATCCGCATCGTTATCTCTGAAAGTCAACGCAAGAGTGCCATTCGTGATAGTAATTCTTTCTTCTACTTTTTCTCCTACTTGGGATACGAAGTATGCATAAGTTAACGAAATAGTAAAAACTACTATCGATACACATAGCACTATCAACAATATTGCGTTCTTTTTATTTTTTCTCTCTCCCATATCGTCTTGCTTCCTTCCATTGATACTCAGTCTATCATAAATGATCAACTAATTCTGTCGAACTATGAGATAAAAAGTATTTTGTCGCAATACTTATTTTATGAGTATATGTTTGCTACAAGTATACAATTATCAATCGAAAAAATCAAGTGGTTCGCTAACAAAAAAAAGCTAGCATAGTGCTAGCGAATAGGCTGTTTGATAGGTCTCATTAAATACTCTTTATACTCTGGCAGTCTTTCTCCTGGTATTAACCCTAAATCTAACATCTTTGAATAATAATCTTCGATCGACAAATTTAAATCTAAACTCATGAATTTCTTTAATAGATACAATGCCAAATCTTTATCCTTCCTATACACCTCCAAAAGCTCGATTGCTATGACATAGGAGACACAGTAAGGAAAATTCTGCATGATTTCTTGAGATAAAATAAACTCTATGTCAATAACTGAATAATCTTCTATTCCACACTTGTCACCGACTATTTTACATATTTCATCTAATGCTTGTGTATCCATCCTCTTATTCCATTTCTGCCATTCCCAAAAAAACTCTATTTCTTCCCAAAAGTATGAACTTTTTTCCTGAAAATCATTAAATGTCATTATCCTTTTTTGGATCATCTGTTTTTTAAATTCACTTAAGCTACTAAAATATTCGGCACTTAACAGCTCGAAAAATAAACTTACAACCTCCGAAAAAGGCACAATAGTGGAAAACAGATTTTCACTATAGTTAGTCTTAAACTGTAAACCATGCCCAATCTCATGAGATAAGCTTGTTAAATCTCTATAGTCGCCTCTCCTTTTAAGACGAATATATACTTGATCGTAGTATTGTAAATAAATTGCATCTGCTCTCGGCCCGGTAAGAAATAATCTTCTCATGTTAACATATTCTTTACTTTTTTTTAAAATCCCTCTAACCTTCTTAAAAAGTTCTCTATCTAGAGAATCCTTACAGAAATCGTAGACTAATCCGACAATCTCGTCGTCTTTTAATTTAGGAGAATAATAGTACTTTGCTACGTGAGGGATTACCTCTTCTGTTGCCATAGGTTCGACGACGTGCCATATGCTCGAGAAAAAGCTTAAACTTTCGAACTCATAATCGAGTATTTGCTGCAAGTTACAAGGAATTTGCTCTTCCGAATCTAAAAACATTAGACCCAACAAAGTATCGATAGTCTCCTGGATTTTTATCAAACTTTCACCAGTCGCATTTTCTCGTAGAGCATAAAGTTCTGCCAATCTATTTTCGAACTTTTTTAAATACCAATTAGCCATGATTTCTTAACCCCCTTCGGTCGAGCGCTATGATATCATGAAAATAAATTCGTGTCAAATTGTATCTAAAAAGAGTTCTTTTTAAATGCTAGAACCCATCGATTTTTCTTTTTCGTTTCCCGCGATCAAATCGTTTTCGACGATGTAGTTCTCCACCAACGAAACGATGTCATCATTCGACATAGTATATATAGTCTTATCTTTTCCAAATAAATTGTAGAATCCAAATACATCCTTCAAATTAAATTTAGTTGCTCGACTAACTCGCTATCCAAAATACATTTCTTAAAATCATCAACAGATTCAAAGAGATTTACAATAAAAAAAGCTCTTGTGAGCTTAAATGTCAATTTGGTGACCTGTACGGGATTTGAACCCATGCATGTATGCGTGAAAGGCATATGTGTTAACCGCTTCACCAACAGGCCATCATATCTGCACGATGCTACTGATGCACCAGTACAGACATAATTCTACCATATTATTAAAAATTTGCAACATATTTTCATAAAATTTTTAAAAATTTTTAATTTACTTATCTCCGGTCTTTCTCATTCGCATCGTAATGATTTTACATGCCGTATTGCTCTGCTCTTCGCAGATTCGTCTCCTATAGTCTTCTCGAAGTGGACTAGGCTCTGGCCCATATAATATAGAATCATCTAAACTATTTAACACTTCTGTTGAAAAATGCCATAAAATGGAACAATCGACGATTTCGCTTCCACATAAACTTCCATCTTTCAAAAGAACATTATAATATGTTTTTAAAAGTCGAGAGACAAAATTGATATCGTTTAATTTTGCCTTCAGTTCTTCGTTTCCGTTTCTCAAATAAGACTCTATGACTTCCCTTAATCTATAAGGCTTACTAGATGTCATTCGTGATAATACTTCTATATCGGTAGTAAATTCTTCTGGTAAATTTCTTTCGTATAACGGCTCCAAACCAATCGTGAAGTTTTCTAACACGCTTAAAACAAAATCTCTATCTCTTCTTAATTCGTCACTTGCATAATATAAACTTTTTAACCCAGACTCGCTCGCAAAGCGTATTATCAATTCTCTATCGTCTATATCTAAAATCTTTCCATTACGATTTTTTATGACAGTGATTTCATTTATTCTTTCTGTAGGAGATACTTTCGAGACGCTGTAAGTATGGTTTAATTTGCAAATTACTCTAAAGAATATCTCTTTATTTTTATCGTTGAGCCTCTCATAATCATCTTGGACACACCTTCCAGCCATCAGTTCTCTAGCAAGGGAAGTATCTTCTCTCGTGAAGTTCTCATATAAAAATATCACATCCTCATCAGTTTGTATCCCTCTTACAAATAGATCATAAAGATCAACGAAACTTCTCATTCTAGATTCATACTTCGAGATCAACTCCTCATCGGCACCGATCTCCTTTAGCATCTTGATCAACTCACCCAAGTAATATGGTTCAACGTTAAAATTATAATTGTTTAATTTTTCATTTTCGTCTAAAACTAAGTTAGCTCCACAGACATCGGTAACTGTCACTACTCCACTTGGAGAGGTTAACGTTTTAAAAAATATTTTAGGAGTCCTATTACCCAGCTCGTCATTCACGTAAAAGACGTATATGTCGCCTGGCCGAGCTCCAAACGAAATTTCATCTCCGCACAGTTCTCGTCTACACGAATCCAAACTACATGCAATATGCCACATTGCTGAAGAACCTTTCAAATCATTAAACAATCTAACATAACTTGAGCTCGAACTATAATTCATTCTAGATCCCTTCTTGTATTTTATCCATACTCCGGTACTTTCCATTTTTTATACATCCTTTCAAAGTCGCGTACGAATATAATATCATAATATTTAATTTTACAAAAGAAAATTTACATCGTTAGATGTAAACTCGCTTCAATTATTTAAAAATTTCCCCTGTATCCTCTTCAACTCATCTTTATCGATAGTTTAGACAAGTAGACGAATCCGGCGACTAAATATTTCTCTTTCATTCCGCTTATCGCATCTACAGTTAAAGCAACTGTTGGAGTGTCGCACTTTTTTTTGTTTTTTATTATCTTGTTTTAGAATTCCTCTAGTATTTTAAAATATGTCAGCACCAATAAATCTTCATCTTTGAATTTATTACTTGAAACTTTTTCTTTGATTTTTTCGTATTTTTTAGTCTCTCTATGTGTAAATTCGACGAATAATTTATAATCGTTTCCCTCGTCGACGAAGAGCGCTCTGTAATCGCCTTTTTTATACTGTTCTTCGATGTAATCGCCGTTACAGCTTTTTCTTATCGTAAAGTCGATCACTCCATTTTTAAATTCCTCAATTTGCTTAGATGTAAATTCAAAAGTGTTGGCAGTACAATATTTTTTATGTAATTTGTTTCTAAATCTACTTACCTTCGGTTTAAACTCGTCTAAGTCTTTTAAGCCGATAAAGAGCAAATACTTTTGTACTCGCCTAAGATATTTCAGTTCCTGCTTACTATAATATACTTCTTCTTCTTTTGAAATCGAAAAAGATTCAGGGTATTTATAAAGATGTTTGACAACGTCTTCGAAGGAGTGAGCGTGGCTGTGACCACATTCTAACGTAAACACTAGTTTGCCATCTTCTCCTCGTTTAGTAGTATGATACTTCGACGAGAAAGAATAATAAAACCCTGTGTTCGTTATATTCTCGAGTGCGCTGACGAGACTATTATCGACGTGTAACTTATAATCGAAATTTTCGGTTTCCTCTTGAAGTTTCTTCATAAATCTATCTAAATCTGAATCGAAATAGACGTATTCCAAAGTTTGTCTTTCCTCATCCCAAAAAGATGTCGGCAAATTATTTTTCTTAAACCTATCGTACTTTTTATTAAATTCCCTATAAAATTTTTCGTATTCTTTCCTGGTCATATAAACTTCCCTCTCATTTATCGAAAGAGTCTAACGTCCAAGCGTAAGGCAGTAACTCCCTAAGTTTGACGCTCTTTCCCTCTTCTATCATGACGGAAGCTTCCATGTTTTCTTCGTTTACCATCCTTATAAACTCTCGACACCTTCCACATGGTGGTACTGGTACATTCGAATTCATCGCGACTATCTTAACTATCCTATTTTCTCCGTTCTTTAACATCTCTGCAATCGCTGAGTGTTCCGCACAAAAACCTATTTGGCAAGTACAAGTTATCGCAACACCTGAGTAGATGTTACCTTTATCCGTCATCAAAGCGGCCGCGACATGTCCGTATTTTACATATTCGTTCAACCTATTTTTATGTGCCAAATTTTTAGCGACTTCTTGCAGTTTTTTAAAATCTTCGTCCATTTCAATCACCTATTCTCATCTTAATCATTTTTTCTTATTCGACATGATTATACAATATTATTTTCTAAATTGCAAAAAAAACAAATCTTAAATGAGACTTGCCAAAACTATTCATAATTTAAAACCTTTGCTTTCTCTGCATAGTTGTTTATCAAACCACAAACGTTCTCATAAAAAGCTGCGTTTTCTTCTCTAATTAAATCTAAGTATTTGCCCAATAAATCTATATTGTCACTCAAAAATTCATAGAGATTATCGCTGTCACTATATGATAGCATTATTTCATGCAACGTTTCGTAATCTTTTTTGCTGAGCTTAACACTTGCTTTACCCATATCAGTCGCGAAATCGATATTATAGGGGAGAAAGAGATCACCTTTTCGAAGGCTAATAGACAAATATTCATCACTGCTTTCTCTTAAACATATAGATTGAGCATATTCTCTGTTACTAATCACAAAATATTTTGAAAATTTCATAGAATCTTCTTCTATAGATCTAGACATCACCACAGTCTTATTATCTTTAGTCAAAGATACCCTATATTTAACTGAATACTTCCCTTCATGAAAAGATACGTATATTGCCCTTTCAGATGCCATCACAGTTACCGAGCGACCATCTAAATTATATAAAGTCCTATTGTCTTTATCTTTCGCGTATAGAGCTTCCCCTAACTCTTCATAGATCAGGTTTATAAGGTTACTAACATCGCTATTTTCTAATGCTTCTTCAGATAAATTGAATCCATCTTTTAGCAATTTATCTAAGTCGACTTTGTACATGAGTACATCGTCATCAAACTGAACCCATGTTACTTCCTTTTCTATTTCTATTGTTGGCTGTTCATCATTATCGTTATCTTTTTCTCTCAGCGTTATATTGACGTCATCACTAAAAACAGCACAAGAACTAGTAATCAAAATTAAAGTTAAAAGTGTGCCAATAATAGCGCTATTCTTATTTGCTATTTTATTATATTTTTTCATAATTTACACATCACAGCGAATATCCTACAACATCTCTAATAGTAATGGAATTATTTATGACACAAAGTTTTAATTTATTAGAATTTATTCCCTTACCGCTTAAAGTATGAAGATTCCAATTATCCATTTTATTAGAGTTCATATCCGAGTATTTTTCTGAACAACCTAATTCTATAAGATATCTTTTTCTATACCCTCTAACTTTAATTTGATCAATATCAAAAAAACTAAAATCTATATTTTCTTCAATATCAAGACTTAACAAGATACATTCACTAAGTAATTTATCAAATATCTCATAAGCATATTTTTTATGTCTTTTACTATTTTTAATTATCACAAAATAAAAATCGACTAAAAACATAGGAAAATATTTTGAACGCATTGCTTTTGACCCTAAACCATAAATTTATATTTAATTCTGGTAATAGCGGAACTTTTTTGTAAACATTTATCCAACAATCGAATAAAACCAATAAGTTATCAAGACCTTGAATAAAAAACACTTTTTCTGTTTCTTCTATATATTTTGCATGGTGTCCTTTTTTAGGTAACAATCCTTTTTCTTCTATATTAGCTAAATTACTTTTCCAAGTAAAATGGAAAAAATTTGAATTCATATCATTTAAAGATATCTTATATTTTTTCATATTTGTCATCACCATAAAATAATACGCATAATGATTAATGCTATTATACAAGTATGTTTTACTAAATTAACATATTCAATTTAATTTCTATAAGTATCATACCATAAATTTAGAAATATTAAAACTCGAATTTCTGTAAAAACAGAAGATTCGAGTAACGATCAATCTGGTGCCCTAAGGGAAGACGTTCAACAACTATTTTTAATTTATAATACCTAAAGATATTGTTAATATACCCAACACTATATGACTTAAAGATACACCAATAAGATTCTTATCTTTTTTGTAAAGTTGATACCATATCATTCCCATAGCGAATGTTAAAATACAAGTAAAGGCATCTTTGTAAATAATATGTACAAAAGAATAACAAAAACTTGATAAAAACAATACTATTAATTCATTTTTAATTAATTCTTGATTAAAATAACCAAATAATCCACGATAAAGGAATTCCTGAATTGGGCATGATACAAAGATATAGAAAATATAAAATAAAAAACTTTCATTCGGAATAAATCTATCAATCCCCATTAATTTAACGATAAAAATCATTATAATAAAAATAACAATTATAGGAATGTTTCTTTTTAGAGATTTTAAAGTATTATTTTTACTAATTCCTAAAGTTTCGTTACTAACTCCTACAATTCTTAAGACAAAATATATTACAAGTCCAATTATAGTTAAAAGAAAAAACTTATATTTAAAGAGCAACGGACTAAAATAAATAATTACTGGTATCAAAATAAATATTATTAGTATTAAGCAAAAAAGGATTTTATCTTTTTTCATATTTTGTATAACTCCTATAATATCGTACATTGACAAAGTCAATGTGCAAGTGTGTTTACTAAATTGACAAAGCCCAATTTAAATCTATAAAAATTATAACACAATTTTAAGCATATTAAAACTCGAACTCTCATTATTTTTAAAAGTTCGAGTTTCCTATCAACCTGGTGGGCCTGGGGGGACTTGAACCTCCGACCTCACGCTTATCAGGCGTGCGCTCTAACCACCTGAGCTACAGGCCCATTAAAATAAATGGTGTCCCCTCGGGGATTCGAACCCCGGACCCACTGATTAAGAGTCAGTTGCTCTACCAGCTGAGCTAAGGAGACATGTGCTAACTGCTATTTAATTATAGCATAAACACATCTTTTTTCAAGTATTTTTTTAACAAAAACATTAAAAAAGACGCATAAATCGTCTTTTAACCACCTATTTAGATATTTTTTCTACATCTAAAGGTACGACTATGTCTATCTCGTTATCCTTCTCATCTTGACCTTTCACTCTAAAGACCAAGTTTTCTAAGTTTTTGATATTTCTGTCTGAAAGATACAAAGTATCACTGTTGTGCGTTTCGGTAAAACTGAAATCTGTCGATTCTAATAATTCAACGAGACTCGCACCCAATTTGTTTCCATCATCATCTTTGACATCGTACCCACTCATGATAGATACTTCTCTGTAAGTACTATCCTCTTTGACATAAAATCCCACTTCAAAGTTGTATAATTTCATATCTTTACCAGTATATTTTACTTTAGAGTCTCCGAAGTAATTGAGATTACGACTTATATAAATCGTCCCATTCGAAAACCAAAAGTCATCTCCTATACCTGAGAAAGTATAAAGATGCGTGCTGTTGATCAAATATCGGCTGTAAAACATCAACCCTATTGAAAACAAGATCAACACCACGATTATAGGAACCGGGCTGTTAAAAAATCTATATGCTTTAGAAACTTCTTTATTATGTTCCCTCTCCTGGTTCGCTTGTGTTTTCTCCTTCGCCACTCGTATCACCTTCATTTCTGTCATCTTTTCGATTTAATGTAAAATCTATAATTGTCGTAGAATCTACAACCGTCCCTGCTGGTACACTTTGATTCTCTACGCGTCCATAACCGTTAATATTATAATTGATTCCGACTAAATTGCAATAACTTCCGACTTCGTTAGAGGTCCAACCTTTCATAGAAGGCAAGACTATATTAGTCGAATTCGTAAGCAAGAATACTTTACTCTCTTTGACGACTGTACTTCCCTTATTAGGATACTGGTCGATCACTCTAGAGCCATCTCCCAAAATTACTACTTCCAAGCCAAGACGTTCTAACTCTTCTTTTGAGTTGATGACATCTTTATTAATATAGTTTTTGATTTTTATGATCTTTGATTTATCTTGTTCTACGACCAATTGATCCAAATTTTTATATTTCGCGATAGACTCTACGATCGATTTTATAGGCTTAGCTATAGCACTCGAAGTTGCTTGTAATCTCTTGACAGAGAAATATATTATATATTGAGGATCTTCGTAAGGAAATAGCCCTGCAAAACTTCTGATGTTCTGATATGAACTTGAAATATATCCTCCACTTTCGGAAACTATTTGAGCTGTACCAGTCTTTCCAATTAACACTGTAGAATCCGTTTGATATACTTTACCAGTAGCTCTATTATCCTCCCCGTTTACGGTTTTGTACATGAGTTCCAGCATCTTATCGACTGTTCCTTTGCTAACGACCTGGTCGATTTCTGTTCTGTTAGAACGGTATACCTCTTCGTTAGTGTTAGGATCGATCACTTTCTCGACTATATAAGGTCTGAGCATCGTTCCACCATTTGCCAAAGTTGTCAGAGCTTGGATATTTTGGATCGGAGTAGTCATTATCAGTCCTTGCCCAAAAGCTGCATTTGCAACTTCGATATCATAGTTAGGATTTACTAACCCCGGATATTCATTTGCGAGTTCTATTCCCGTCTTGCGACCAAAACCAAACTTTTTATAATACTCGATTAATTTACTCTTGCCCAATTCCAATCCTAAATTAGCCGCGGCTACATTCGAAGAAAAAGTGAATCCCGTATCGTAAGAGATCATACCCCATCCGTATTTGTTCCAATCTGGAACTTTATCTTCTCCTACCATCAAAGATCCGGACATAAACTCTTTTTCTCCGTCGTATATTCCCTCTTCCATCGCAGCCATGAAACTGAAAATTTTCATAGTAGAACCTGGCTCATAAGAATAACTTACTAATGGATTGTTATAGTTTGTTATATTTAATTTGTTAGGATCGAAACTCGGCGTATTTGCACTTCCTAGAATCGCTCCCGTCTTGGCATTAGCTACTGTAACTGTGACCCATTCGAACTCTTTGTTGTTAGACATGTCGTTGATAGCGTTTTCTAAATACATCTGTATGTTAGAATCGATAGTCAGATATATGTCGAGCCCATTCTCGGCATCTTCTGTGATGACAGGTGTATCTGCGATTTGATAACCATAAGCATCCTGCTGATACGTGATCGAACCATTTTTACCAGTAAGTTCATTATTATAATATCCTTCTACTCCTAGTTCTCCTTTAATTATGCCATCTATCTTCTTAGTGTATCCTACTGTATAAGACGCGAAGTCGCCATAAGGATAATATCTTTTAGTTCCACGAATAAATCCTATACCAGGTAGATCCAGAGCTTCTATATCCTTCTTCTGTTTTTCACTTATATCTCGTCCGCCAGGTCCTAGTTCTACTTGATATCCGGTCCAATTGAGCAAATTCAAAATAGCTTCCGGAGTCATATTCAAATATTCGCTTAGGACGTTCGCCGTATATTCTTTATCGACGACATGTCTAGGTTTCTTTTCGTCTGTAGTTCGCCCTTTATCTAAATAAGCGACGACAGTATAAGAGTTTACATCTTTTGCAAGAGCTTCTCCATTTGCGCTAAAGATCGTCCCACGAGAAGCAGTTATGTTAGTCTTAGTACTATTTCTTCCGCCTGCAAATGCCTGTATATCCATCCCATCGACTATCTTTGAATAGCTCACGTAGATTAGCTTCGCAATGATTATGCCAAATAAAAGAACAATACAGAGTATCCCATAGTAACTTATGCGAATGGTATTGTTCTTCTTTTTCATAACGGCCTCCTAATTGTTAATTACGATTATATTATCATTATTATAACTTAAACCGTAAGATTTAGCAATATCTTGTATGTTAGATAGACTTGCTAACTCGTCAACCTGCATAGACAGACTCTGATTAGAATTCTCTTGTTTGTCTACCTTACTTTTTAGTTTTTCAACTTCTATATTCGATTTTGACAGTGTAGCTTGTGAAAATACGATCGAAACCGGCACGAATATGCCAAGTAGGAACAAAATCACTATCGTGAACCTCTCTTTTCCACTCATTCTTGCTGTCTTTGTCTTTTTCATCACATTACACCCTTTCTATTATTCTAAGTTTTGCACTTTTACTTCTAGAATTTTTTTCCATTTCATCCTCACTTGGTATGAAAGGCTTTTTATTTATAAGTTTAATTTTTGGTTTGAATTCATTCGGTATAGTCGGTAACCCCTTGACTAAAGAATCTACTTCACTATACTTTTTAAATATTTGTTTAGTGATCCTATCTTCGAGAGAATGAAATGTTATTACAGATATTCTCCCACCGGGATTCAACATCTCGATAGCTTCTGGCAATACGCTTTCTAGTACGTTCAACTCTTTATTGACCTCTATCCTTATAGCTTGAAATATCTGTCTTTCGGGATGATGAGTCAAATAATACTTCTTCGGTACGTTCTTTTTTATGACTTCGACTAATCCTAGAGTAGTTGCTATAGGTCTTTCTCGAAGTATACCTTTAGCGATTTCTCGACTGTATCTTTCTTCTCCATATCGGAAGAATATGTCGACGAGTCTTGCATAGTCATACTCGTTTACGACAGTCATCGCACTCATTTCTTTCGATTTGTCCATTCTCATATCTAACGGTGCATCTTTCATAAAGCTAAAACCCCGTGTCGCATCGTCGATCTGAGGACTAGATAGACCAAGGTCGAAGATGATGCCATCTACTTTCTCTACGCCTAACTTCGCGAGTTCTTCTTTCATATTCACGAAATTAGAGTGGATAATCGTCACATTGTCGTCGTCTTTAAACAGTTTCTGACAGTGTTCGATGGCAGTCTCATCTTGGTCGAAGGCGAATAGAAAACCCCTTTTCAATCGCTTTTGGATTTCACTAGAGTGTCCTCCATATCCCAAAGTAGCATCTACATACGTTTTACCATCTCTTATGTTCAAACCGTCGACTGCTTCGTTTAATAATACACTTACATGTTCCATTTTGACACTTCCTTAATCGTATATGTTTTCTGCAATCTCAGCAAATGCATCGAGATTTTCATCGAGGAACGTATTGTAAGCATCCTCACTCCACAGTTCTAAATGGTCGTCCAATCCAAGTATGACGGTTTCTTTCGTTATACCGGCATAACTTTTCAAGACGGCAGGTATGTTGATTCTATTTTGAGAATCTATTTTACAGGAAGTAGCACCAGATAGAAGTATTCTCATGAATTTACGGGTATCGGCCTTCGTAATCGAAAGTTCAGAAAATTTAGCGATGATCGCATTCCACTTTTCTAGTGGATATACCATTAGACACTTCTCGAAACCGCGGGCAACGATCACTTCGTCGCCGAGGCTTTCGAGGACTTTGCTAGGCATCGCTAGGCGATTCTTATCGTCTAAATTATGATGAAACTCTCCAATTAGCATAGAAGTCCCCCACTTTCTACCACATTGTACCACTTTCTACATCAATAGTACAATACAATAATTTGCTTTTCAATAAAAAAAAGACCGTTTAGGTCTTCTTTACGTTTGTTTTGTAAAATAGAACTATCTTTTTAAGATCATGACTTGATTACTCCATTCGGAATGGATCATTTGCTTTTCCTGTTCCTCTCAACTGATTTAAGTCTTCAGGCTTGAGATTTATTACTGGAGCGACCGCACCGCCGACGGACACAAGGTTATCGAGCAACCTGCCGTCAGTATAGACACCGAACACATCAGCATTGCCGTAAGTCTCCATACTACTAGGCGAGAACGACCAGTACCAACTTCCTTTGTAAAGATAATAATTTTGGTTCGCTTTCGCGTACTTCCCACTTCCGGCTGCTACTATCTCATCTGCTGTGATTAATTCTACTGGATATGTTAAGCTTCCATTTCCTCCATTTTCAACACTCACTGTGAATTTGTCATTTTCCTGTGGACACACAAATGTCGGTTTTGGACTTTCATAATTTGGCGAGTCCATCCATCCTTCTCTTGCGAGTGTTCCATATCCTGTTACATTCTTTCCATATCCTAATCCTGTGTCACTACTCCAGCCTGTTTGACTCTTTCCCGGTATGCTTCTGTCATTACAGAAGATTGCATCGTGGACATAATTACTATATCCTGTGTCTACTAAGTTACTCTTATACCAAGCATCTACTGTTGTCTTTATCGTGGATTCTGTCTCATTTCTTTGAGCTTGTTCTTTCGAAGTACT
>CASRZA010000013.1 GCA_949439935.1 uncultured Bacilli bacterium | reverse complement strand
TGACAAGTCGCTTTCTATTGTTACTCGAAGTTCGAGTTTCCTATCAATCTGGTGCACCCAGAGGGAGTCGAACCCCCAACCTTTAGATCCGTAGTCTAACGCTCTATCCAATTGAGCTATGAGTGCGAGTATGTCGGTCTTCTTCAAAACCAACATTATTATATCATAAATCGTCTATATTTCAAGGCAAAATTGCTAGTTCATATTTTCTAGTTCGGTCATTATATTTGGAACTATCTGTTTCTTTCTACTTATAACTCCAGGGAGATAATATCCTTCTTCGATATTTTCTTTGTTGTAAGCTAGAGAGATTATTTTTTGTGAATTGCTCGAATAAAGTACATACGATCCTTCGTTTATGACATCTGTGACGAAGAGTGTCATCAATTTTAAGCCTTTTACCTTACAGGTTTTATCTAAAAATTCGACGTATTCGTCTTTCTTCGATAGTACCATGCCGTAATCTAGAGTTAGAATTTGACCGATGCCAAATAGCATATCGTTTGCTTCAAATTCTTTATAATCGTAAAAGACAACCTCTTCTATGGATAAATCGTGAAGGCTAGATCCTGCTTTTATCATTTCTAGTCCGAATTTTTCGTAGTTTACTCCTGCGATTTTTGCTAACTCTTCTACGATTTCTTTGTCAGTCTGTGTCGCAGTAGGACTCTTTAGTATCAGTGTATCAGATAGTATGCCAGCTAGCATGACTCCTGCTATATCTTTCGGTATTTCGACATTTGCTTCCTTATATAAGTGGTACACTATCGAATTAGTACTTCCTAAAATCATATTTCTAAATGCTATAGGTGCTGTAGTCGTGAGAGTTCCGATGGCGTGATGATCTATTATTTCTACGATCGTGGCCTCGTTTAAGCCGTCTACGCTTTGTTTAACTTCGTTATGGTCGACTAGAATGACTTTTTTTCTGTCGTATGAGTTTACGTCGATAAGTCTTAGCATGCCTTTGCAATTGCCGTTTTTGTCTACTATAGGATAGTTCGTGTGTTTAAGTTTATTACTTATCTCAAAGAAATCGGTTAAATAGTCGTTTAAGTCGAAAGTCACAGGTGTCTCATTTCGGACGATCGTTTTAATATAATTAGATAAACCTATTAGTTTAGATACTTCGAAGCTTAATTTTTCCGTCTGGATGATATTTACTTTGTTTTTCTTCGCTTCCTCGTATTCGATGTCGGATAAAACTTGATTTCCAATCAAGATTATGAGTCTTGCTTTTCTGTTTATACAATAATCTAGAACATGCTTACGACTTCCGACGATAACTATGGATTCTCGTGAAATGTCTGTTCCTGAGATGAACATTTCACTCGAGAACGTCGCAGCCATGATCTGTCCTACTATTTCTTCGTCGTATCTAAGTAATGCTTTTCCGTCGATGACCTTTAAAATATTATCATACGAAGCGTTCAAACTGTCGAAATCACCTCTAATCGAGTCAGTTGCAATCTCTTTAAGAGAAACGTACCCAGCAAATTGGTTGTCTTTTCTTACGACAGGTAATCCTGTTATCTCGTTTTCTACCATGTAAGTATATGCTTCGTAAATGGATGCATCTTCGTCTATCATGATATCTTTTCTAAACGGTACATCTTTGATTTGGACTTTCACATCGTACAGTATTTTAGGTGTTTTTATTCCAAAATAATCTAAAGCAAATTTTGATTCCTTATTTATTTCTCCCAGCACTCTAGGCTCAGTATCGTTTCCTAATCGATTTTTTAAGTAGGAAAGACTTATAGCTGACGTTACACTGTCGGTGTCTGGATTTTTGTGACCTATAACATATGTTTTCATATGAATCCTTCTTTCTTGCGTCTTTTCTTTATTAGTAAATTATACCAAAAACCCTCTTTAATTTAAATCCTTTTTAGCGAGTTTTACGTTTTTGAATGTTGTAAGTTATACGGAGTAGCAGTTTAGTAGGAACTATTCTCGTCATGAATATGGCAATTTTCATTTTAAATGTCGGAATGATTATAAGTTTTCCTTTGAACATTTTGTCGATTCCATATTTTGCTACATAATCTTTATCGGCACCTTTTATTTTGAATTTCCCCTTAGCGACACGATTGAAGTTTGTATCGACAGGTCCAGGGCAAAGAGCGCTTATATGGACGTTCGAGTTGTTCCTTCGCAATTCTTCATAAATTCCTTCGGTGAGTTTTAGACAATAGTTTTTGGTTGCATAGTATGTATCTAAGTGTGGTCCAGCCATGAAGCCGGCACTAGACGCGACATTTAATATATATCCAGCATCTTTTTTTACAAAATCTTTTAGGAAAAGTTTAGTTAGAATATGGACTGCTTTTATGTTGACGTCGATCATCTCTAGTTCTCTATCCAAGTCGGTCTTGTCAAAGTCTCCAAATAGACCAAATCCGGCATTATTTATAAAGATATCTATATCTTCGCCTTTTAGTTTTTCATATAATTTGAATACTTCTTCTTCGTACCTCAAATCACATACAATTATTTTAGCAGTTTCTTTTAATTTACTCTTAACTTTTTGTAATTTTTCCTCATTTGTCGCCACTAGGATTAGATCGATGTCTTTTTCATTTAAATAATAGGCCATCGATTCCCCTATTCCACTCGATGCTCCTGTAATAACTGCTTTCATTTTATCAACCCTCACTTTTTAATTCAAATAAGATATCACGAAGTTCGACTGCCCTTTCAAAGTCTAGCTCTTTTGCAGCTTTCTTCATTTCGTTCTCAATTTTTATCATTATTTCTTTTTTCTCTTGTTTACTCATCTTTGGTTTTTCTTTATCTTCGACTGTATTCGATATCACTTCTCTGATCTCTTTGATGATCGTCTTAGGGATTATTCCGTGCTCTTTGTTGTAAGCATCCTGTATCTTTCTTCTTCGTTCTGTTTCTTTTATGGCAAAATCCATCGCTTCTGATATAGTGTCAGCATACATGATGACGTGTCCATTGGCGTTTCTTGCAGCCCGTCCGATAGTCTGGATGAGACTTCTAGAACTACGCAAAAATCCTTGTTTATTTGCATCCATTATACAGATAAGGCTAACTTCTGGGATGTCGATTCCTTCACGTAGTAAGTTGATACCTACGACACAGTCATACTTACCTTCTCGAAGATCGTGGATAACCTTGAGTCTTTCGAGGGTCTTTACTTCTGCATGAAGATATGCGACCTTTATTCCGACACTCATGAGGTAATTCGTAAGTTCTTCAGCCATGCGGATAGTTAGAGTGGTTATGAGAACTCTTTCGTTTTTGGCTTTGCGGGAATTTATCTCGCCTATCAAATCGTCGATCTGTCCCTCGGTAGGTTTAACCTCTATCGTCGGGTCTAGTAGACCTGTAGGACGGATAATCTGTTCGGCATAGGTATTACCAGTCAACTCTAATTCATAATCTCCTGGAGTTGCAGAGACGTAGATTATGTCATTTATCTTTTTGTCAAATTCTTCGAACTGCAAAGGTCTGTTATCTATCGCGCTTGGAAGACGAAATCCGTAGTCGACGAGAGTGTTTTTTCTCATTCTATCTCCATTATACATACCTCTTACTTGTGGAATCGTCACATGAGATTCATCTATGAGCATGAGAAAATCTTTAGGAAAGTAGTCTATGAGTGTCGTCGGAGTTTCGCCAGGTCCTCTCAAAGCAAGGTGGCGTGAATAGTTCTCTATTCCATGGCAAAAACCCGTCTCTTTAAGCATTTCGATGTCGTATTCAGTCCTCTCGCGGAGTCTTTGTTCTTCTATATATTTGCCATTTTGTTTGAAATATTCTAGGCGTTCTTTTAGTTCTTCTTCGATACGTTTAATCGTCTCACCGATTTTTTCTGGATCTGTGACATAGTGACTGGCAGGGGAGATGGTTATGGTCTTTTTATTTTGAACGATCACTCCTGTCAATGGATCGAACGTGCTTATCTTTTCTACTTCATCTCCAAAGAGTTCTATTCTCACTCCGGCACTTTTTTCGTTGGCTGGAATTACCTCGACGACGTCCCCATGTACACGGAATGTCCCGCGATGAAAGTCTATTTCGTTTCTTTCGTAAGTCATGTCGACGAGCTTGGTTAACAGATCATCTCTCTCGATCGTGTCACCGACTGTTACTATTAACATGTGTTTTTTGTAGTCTTCAACTTCTCCTATACCGTAGATACAAGATACACTGGCGATTACGATTACATCGTCATAATTTAGTAATGATGATGTAGCTCCGTGGCGAAGTTCATCGATCTCATCGTTTATGCTAGAATCTTTTTCTATATAGGTATCAGATGATGGGACATATGCTTCTGGTTGATAGTAATCGTAATAGGAAACAAAATATTCGACGTGGTTTTCTGGGAACAATTCTTTGAATTCACTATAGAGCTGTCCTGCGAGGGTTTTGTTGTGGGCGAGTATCAAAGTCGGTTTATTTACTTCTTGGATGATATTCGCCATCGTGAAGGTCTTTCCCGTACCGGTTGCACCTAGTAGGACTTGCCTCTTTTTCCCTGACTTTATGCCACTTACAAGTTCTTTTATTGCTTCTGGTTGGTCTCCTGATGGCTTGTATTTTGATGTTAATTTAAACATATTGTTGCTCCTTTCTTTTAGTATGAAAATTTTTGTGGTTTTTACTCCTCAAATATGGTTATATTCTAGCATTATTACAGAATAAAAACAAGGCAGATTTCGTCCCTTGTTCAAGTATGATTTTTAGTGATTTCAAATTGTTTGTCATAAAGTAATCAGTATAAAGATATATATTCTATTCTCATAGCATAAAACATTATCTACTTAGAAATTTTTTGTTCATTTTCATCGTTTAAGGCAGATATGAGCATTTTGTGGATTTTGTATAGTTTTTTTGCCGTCTTTCTCACAAATTTATCCCGATCTTTTAATTTTCCTTTTTGCGTCATGATAAACAAGTAAAAAGGATTTTCTTCTTCGACAAATCCACATTCGTGGTAAGCAATATCGAAGGAACCATATTTTCTATAATAATTGTCGCCAAATATTTCTACTATCTTGTAAGATGGATGATTTAAGAATCCTTTTAGTTCTTTGCCCAATTCATCTTCATTTGCAAACCTGTATAGTTCTTTCCAATAGATTATCATGTCGTGGCAGTTTGTAATTCCAAAAAGATCTTTGCCTTCGAGAGCATGATCGGCGCCTAAACTTTTTCCGTATTCGATCAATTTCTCTTTTGTGACATAATTCACTAATTTTATATAGGCTGTGTTATCGCTTTCTACCAGTGTATATTCGACTAATTGTTTTATTGAGTATTTTTGGTTGACAGGTTTATCTTTTAAAACGCCTGACCCGATTTTAATATCTTCTTGTTGAATCAACAATTCCTCTTTTAAATCGATCTTCTTTTTGCTCGCTTGTTCGTATAGATATAGACAGACGAGAATCTTTATAGCACTTGCAGAATAAAAGCATATGTTTTCGTTAAAGCTGAATACAGTATCGTGATGCATGTCTTCATAATAATATGCTACTTTGTCTTGGCTTTTTAGATACATTTTATTTAATTTATATAACTCCCTTTGAATACTTTTAAATTTTATTTTTGATTTTACTTCTACTATTTTTTTCATTTCTCTCATATAATCGATCTTAAGGAAATTTCATTCCAAGAAATCGATTTTTTCCTTTCTTAAATTTTTTGATTTATTATATATCTAGAAGTATAATAAATCACGCACTGTGGATTTGTATCTACTTTTTTACAGTCTCTTTGTGAACTGGTTTAAGGAGTCTCAAACCACAGTTTTCTATTTTAAATGTTAATCAGTTAGTTAACACTTAGACGTTTCATTAAATTACGAGTTTACACAGTAGAATAACTCCTTTATAATTATTTTAATGTTTTGCCTTTAAGACTTTCGAATTTTTGAAATTCTTGGTACATAGTCTCTATACAACGAATTAACGCCTTATCGTTCATAGTTAACATTTCATCAAACATACCGTTGTCATTTATGAATTGTCCAAAGGGGTTTCCTCTGATTTTTCCGAGTTCCACAAGTATCGTTCCGGGGTATGTAGATTCCAATTTGCTACTGACGGTATTATACGCTTTCGTCTTTATCATGCGATAGGCAGCTGCAGTAGAATATGCACTTGCGACATTCGTGTTATATCGATATTCTGCTTTGGTGATATCTGTTCTCCACGGGTTGTTTAATTCTTTGAGATCTTCTAAATAACGTACTAAACCTCCACATGAGTGATATATTATAGAACCTATCAAATTACCATTAGTGGCTACGCTTTGATAAAGTTCTAATAGTGCTTCATTTTCTTTCTCAAAGCAAAATTCATCTTGAACGCATATCGTGCCCATCGGGTTAGGTACAGATAGATTTAGTCCATTTGGATCATCATTTAAATATCTAGGGATTCCTCTTCTTTTTTTGTCTAAATATACGTTAGAAGGAGAATTGTCATTCAAGTTTATTCCGTTTCCGTTTGCTGTCCATTGAATAATGCTCCCCTGTGGCAATCTATAAGTCTCAGTTAAATGCTTGATATGTTCTCTTAGTGCTTTATGCTTTTCCTCTATACAGTTTGCATCTACCTTTTGAAACATTTCATATTTTCTTTTGATAACACTCCCAGTTTCATCGTCCAACTTACAACAAGTATACCATCTTTTACAGAAATCTTGTTCTTCTTTAAGTGAACATCCTCTTTTCAATTTTGCCCTGATCGCAGACGTAGTTACTATGGTTCCTTCTGGATTTAAAATAGGAATGAAATGTATTGTATACTTGTTTTGGTCTAATAGATCGGCAGATTTATTCAGCTCTTCCATAACGTGTATTAGATAATGATTACTTATTAGTTCGGTTGCGTGGGTGCCAGCAGTCATTATTACATGATTCTCCCCTTTACCAAAAGTAAAATGTCGAATAGGATATCCAAACCTAGTCGTTCCAATCGGTTCTTCTTCTTTTATATTATCTAGAATATCTAAGCATTCATTTAATTCGTCATAATCTAAAATCCTATTAGTTACCATCTTTTTCACCTGCTTAAATTATAGCATACTTTTTAATTGAATACTAGAATATAAGTCTTTGAGTTTAGGTATTTTCAGAAAAATAAAGCCAATTAGGAAAAAGTTAGGGTAAAATGATAGTATACAGATAGAAAATATCAAATTATCAAACGACCTACGTGGACACCTTTAGATGTCCGTTTTAACTAACGTAAGATTGTAATTTGTCTTTCTAAAACAATGTTATTTGTTCGCTATTTTTTATTTCTTTTTTATATGCCTTAATAATGTCTTTCATATCATATAATATCTCATATTTATTACACTCATCGATAAATACCTTATATGTTTTTTAATAATTTGGTACGATTATATTTATTACTATAGTATTTAATATATTTTTCTTTTAAAGCATTGATGTTTTGATCTAGTTTATTAAAATAATAATCTCTTTGATTTTCTCTTAAAGTCATACTCATATAAGTATGAATAAATTTAGCACCATTTAGATAGTCAAGTCTTTCTAACTCTTTTATATCTTCTTCTTTATCTTTTGTTCGGTTATTACTAATGTATATTATTTTTATTTGTCAGTTATTATGTTTAACGTGATATTTAGAAAAAACGCCATTTTTAATGTTATGATCAGTAAATATTTGACGAATAGGAATATTTAGTATAAAATAAACTTGGAAGAGAATAACGGGTAAATGACAATATATTAGTAGTCTTGGTTGAGTGAGATATTAGATTTCTATAAAATAGTAAAGAAAGTAGTGAGTTAAAAAGTATGAAAGTGATAATGTTAGGTAATGATACAAAAGAGGAAATCGAAAAGAGACTGCAGATAGTCGCGTCAGCGGGAGTTTTGTCGAGATCTGATGGGACAGTTACGCAGGTCATAGAAAGTCATAACGATTACGAAACTAATTTGAAAATTGTCAAAGCTGTCGTAGGATTTGGTCATAAGTCTATAACGGAGCACGATTATTTGGTATTTGCATTAGAAGATGTGACGCCTATTGTAGAACAGTTTATAATCGGATACAGGTTGACTTCTTTTACGATCAAATCGCGTCGGAATGTCGACTTTAGAAATGTAGGATTCTATGTACCAGATTTTAAGGATGAAGTTGGCGACGTTTTGGCGAATAACCGGGAATTAAAACAAGTATATAGAGAATACATGCAATCGTTATTTAATAAATATGGAGATTTAGTAGACGAAAGTTTGCCGATCGAAGATTGTCGTTATATTCTACCGTACTCTTATCATAGCAATATCATCATGGGTTGCGATGCGAACGAGTTAGCGAATATGGTATCGGACATGCTCTATGGGAAAATATCTAAAATTACTGAAATAAAGAAGCTTGGCGAAAAATTGTTCGATCTCATACGAGAGTACGTTCCTTATTTAGCCGCTCCAATCGAGAAAGAAAGTAAAAATAGTGCTTATGGAGATTTTTTAGCATTTTTGGAAAATGAACTTGCAAAAGTAAATGCTCCTAAAGCTAGATTATTAGATAAAGTATATATGGTAGATTATACCAAGGATGCAGATATAAAAGTCTTAGTTAGTGCGATTATGGGACGGTTTCAATTGACTTATGATGAATCTATAAAAGTTTTAAACCAGTTAATCCAGTCAGATGAAAGTATTAAAAATAATATCATACAAGGAATAATACTCAGTAAACAACAAAGAGAATTAGAACAGGTTATCTATACATTCCAAGCGCCGATTTCTTTGGCTGTTCTTACCCATATTACAAGACACAGGATGCATTCGCTCATAGTACCTGAGTTTACTACATTCGATTTGAAAAACTACGTTACTCCTGATTCTATTTTGGCAAGGCATAAGGCTGAATTCGATGAGATTTTCGAGAAGAATGTGGAGATGAGAGAAAAGTTTTCTCAAATGGGTGTGAGAGACGAAGATTTAGTATATTTCTTATTATCAGGAAATGCCTGCAACATTACAACTACGATGAATGCAAGAACTTTGGAATGGATAAGTAGGATGAGATGTTGCAACAAGGCTCAATGGGAGATTAGAGGTTTAGTAAATCAAATGGTTGCATACGCTAAGGGAGTTTCTCCACTGATAGGAGAAGGTCTTGGTGCGACTTGCGATGTCTTCGGTTATTGTCCGGAAGGCAAGGATAGTTGTAAAAACAGAGGAGTCGTAATTAAACCTAAGAAAAATAATGTCAATTAATCGTTTGTTCAAACTTTAAAAGACGAAAGGATCCAATTCTCTCGTCTTTTTTTATAGGTTTTTGTAATCAATTTATTATTTCAACGGTATATCCTTTGTTCTCCAGTAAACTGGCTATTCCGCCTTCACCGATTATATGACCAAGACCGACGACGCAGAAGATCGTATCGTCTTTCTTTATGGCTTTTTCTAAACCGTTAGTCATTTTGACATTTCGTTCTGTTATAAGTTTGTCATTATATTCTTTTAAATATTTGTCTTCTTTTTCTTCGTCGTATTCTTCGAAGAATATGTCTTCTAGGTCTTTTTCGTTTCCTTTTTTGTACAGTTCATAGAGTATCGTAAGATTTTCTTTGGATTCTTCAAACGTCTCTATACTTTCCTTTAGAAGATATATTTGCATGTCTTTTTTGAAACTTGAAAGCATTTCATATTGATATTGGCTCGATTCGAGTTCGATTATCTTTTTTTCGTCTTCTTTAGCAAGTTTTAAAAAGTGATTATCGATTCCGTATTGTTCGTCCAAGTTTGATGCCATTATCGCAGCATTTTCTAGCAAGGTTTGCCACATGATAGGTTTAAAATTGTCCATTATAGAGCTGTATAAACCTGCTTCTTTGAGTATTTCGACCGATCTATTGTAGGTGTCTTCGCCGATATCATCCTTAATGGAGGCGTCGTCATAGACAAATTTTGTTAAGGCTTCAACTTGGTTGGATAGATCTTCTGTAAATTCGATCAAATCGAATTCGACCGCGATCGCATCGCTTTCTCTATAGGCATTTTTTACATAGTCTGGGAGAGGATAAAGCGTTTCATCTGCGGCATGTATCGAACCAAAAAGATATATTTTGCTATCATCTTTTGAAGCCTCAATCAACAAAGGCGTGCTCTGTTCTACTTTATTTGACTTATTCTCTTGTTCTTTGCAACCTGTCAGCATAAAGCTAAACAACAATAACACAATCATGATTTTTATTTTTTTCATATTTAAACTTCTTTCTAAAATTAATTCTTATAATTAAATTTTATCACATAGAGATAGATTTACAATCAAAACCAATGTTCTTTCATGATCTTTAAAAACTCTTCGGTGATATGATAATAAGGATTATCATAAAGAATAGAATCTATTTTACAATGAGGACAGATGGCTGTCTGGCCATCGTCGCACCACTCTTTTATTTCGGCAGTATCAAATATTTTAAGGCAGTAGATGCAACCACATTTTTTAGTCTTCTTGAGTTGTTCGCGATTTTTAGTACAACAGGTATGTGCTCTAATCAAGTCTGTTTCACTAAATTTAGTTTTCTTAATAAACTCTATGTATTCTTTCAAGGCTTCATCTTGCCATCTTTGTGACATCTTGCCTATATATTCTTGCGGGTCGACCCATAAGAGAACATGATCGTGTTCGACGGGTTCACACATTTTTTTATCGAGCTTTGCTACATGGATGTGTGCTTCTACGTTTAGGTATCCCTTGGCATCCGACAGGAAGTATGATCCGATTTCAGCGATCGGTTCTATATCCTTTAAAGAATAGCCTATTTCCTCGCGAGTCTCTCTTTCTAGAGCTTCCATTACTGTTTCGTCTTTCTCTATTCCTCCACCTAGTAAAAAATATTCGTCTTTTGCGGTTATTATCCCGATTAAATTGTCAACATCGTTTTGAATTAGGGCGTATGATCCCGGTCTTTTTGTATACTCTACTCCATTTTGAGGTTCATCTATGTATTTCATCTTTTTCCTCTTTTCTATTTAGATATTTCATTCCTTTTTTTGCTTGGCTATATTCTTTGAAGTGGTCGATTTTATAGTGTTTTCCTCTCATATAGAAGTTTGAGCCCGTCTGATGAAAGTCGAATGGAACAGCGAATTTGTCACATACCTCTTTTATTTTTTCGACCCACTCAAAATGGCAAGGCCGAGCATTTTTATACGATTCTCCTCCGACTGAGACTAGGTCGATTTTCATATCTTCTAGATGGCTCGATAGGTCGACGTAGTCTAGCATAGGTGCTACGAATATGTATTTGTATTTAGCGTCGATTTTCTTTAAAATAGGCAATCTAAAATCGGCTTTTTCTTGATTTTCACATGTAACTGCTATTATGACATTGTCGTAGCCCTTTCCCCAGTCAGCTGGTATGCACTTTTCAAAACGTTCTATTCTCTTTGTGCATATTAAAAATGTTACATCTTTTCTAGCTTTAATAATATCCCATGCTTCACTTCGCCATTCGTCGGCTTCTTCGATAAAAAAATCGGATGTGAAACAGGTCGCGACGGTTGAATGTGAAGGTATTTTATAATTTCCTTGTCTATCCTTTTTTAACGGTAAATTGAAATTCGTCTTCGACTTTGTTACGATACTGGCATCTTTTCCTCGTTTCGAATCTAGATAATAGACAAAACAGTTTAGACAGCCAGGACTACATTTGTGACATCCATGCCACGGGTTCCACTCCTTGCGCATAATCATACTCATACGAACCAAAATAGATCGTCTACTAAGGAAGTGACAAGTCTTTTAAAGCGTTCACTGGTCTTATATAAACCGATCGTACTTACTATTATGGATGAGATACTCGTGAGAAATAGGCCGGATTCTAAAATTTCGCTTTCTATGTGTACGAAAAAGATTTGACATAGGACGATGATCCAGCTAGCTGTAAGTAAAGTGCTATATATGAAAATTTTATTGAATTTACTCATATTGTTTCACCAAGTTAAGTTTAGCACTTTTAAAAGGACTTTTCAATTTTTAATGTTGAATTTTAGTAAATACAAAATTTTCTTCTTGATTGTATGGATCGGTTGGCATAACTGAGTCTATTTGGTAGTCCATATTTTGAAAGTCCTCAGTTTCATGGTATCTATGCCAGGTGTAATGTGCTTGTATGACCTTAACCTTGAATTTTGATAAAAATAGGTCGTATTCTTTAGGTGTCATTATGAGCCACTTATAAGCGTTTGAAGTCAGCAATATGTCATGAGTTGCTCCATCTAGAGATTCTGGCATGTCCAAAAGATTTTTGAAATGCATCCTCGGTAAAGTAGATTCTCTTAAAATTCCTTGGAGGATATAGTAATGCTTCTTATCTAGGTATGGAATAGTTCTATCTGTATTAAAATTATTGTAGTAGCGTGAGAGAGGACTATAAATTAGCATGCTTGAAAAGTCATTTAGGTCTTTTAAGATCTTTTTTAGTTCTACTAGAATGTCATGAGGAACATACTTAATAACTTTAGCGAATAAATGTGGAATGGAAAAGTGAGATTTTAAGAGAGTACAAAACTCTTCGTATGACAGGATTCTGATGGCATAAAATTTAAACGCGAAAAACGGCCATGCGTTTGGATTGCAATCAAAAACTTCTACTCGCTTTGCGCCAAACAATTTACTGGCGAAGTATTGATCGCCACTTCCTAGAACGGTCAAGACGTTTGCGCCGTCGAACTTGTAAATGCTTCGAAAACTCGTAAGATTTTCATTCGATAATGCGTATACGTTTTTTTCATCATATCGCATGCGTGGATCGATCGAAGCCATAGAAAAAAGCCCCCTTTGCTGGAGACTATTTTATCACACAGTTGCATCAAAAGAAAGCCATTTGCTCAAAAAGTGCACTTAATCCACAGTTATACTTCTTTATCGAGAAAGAAAACTTCATACCATTTCAAGAATGCGTATATTGCCCATACTTTTTTGCAGTTAACGGCTTTTCCTTCTCTAGCAGTTCTAAGTAATTTTTTCGCATATTCTCGATCGAAGAATTCTTTTGCGTAATCTTCGTCAAAAGTAGATTCTATGGTGTTATAGAATTTATCATCTTGTAACCATATTCTTAAAGGGACAGGAAAACCTAGTTTTTTCTTTTTATATGCTTCGTTAGGGATCACTGTTTTAGCAGCATCTCGAAGGGCCACTTTTGTATTTGTTTTATTAACCTTTTTGTCGACTGTAAGCTTTCTTGCGACGTCGAATACATCTTTATCTATAAATGGTACGCGAACTTCGAGGGAATTGGCCATCGACATTCTATCTGCTTTATGTAATATATCTTTAGCAAGCCAAAAATCGATGTCGATAGACTGCATTTTTACAAGATCATTTTGATCTTTTGTCCTTTTAAAGTTTTGTTCTGTAATCTTCTTGTTATCATATTTGCTTTTAAACGATAGTACTCTTTTACATTCTTTGTCACTGAAGATTCGGTCTACTCCTATGAAGGAGTCTTTCAAACGGTATCCTCTTCGCACCAAGAAATTACGGCCCCTAAATTCCGGTGTAAATTCTAGAACCTTAGCAATGAGATGCCTGATAGGATAAGGAATCTTGTTGTATATGTTGAGATCGATTATTTCCTTATAGGTATTATAGCCTCCAAAGAATTCATCCGCGCCTTCTCCTGAGAGGGCAACTTTTACATCTCGACTAGCAATGTTAGAAACGAAGTACAAAGATATCGCCGAAGGATCACTTATAGGTTCGTCCATGTGATACATGATCTTTGGAACTATTTTTAAATATTCTTCCATAGTTATCTTTTTGCTCGTATTATTTATATTCAGTTTTTCTGAAAGGTCTTTGGCATAGTCTATTTCGCTGTACTTATCAGTGTCATATCCAACCGTGTAGGTTTTATCTGGTTTTGCAAGGCTTGCAATATAGGACGAATCTATACCGCTTGATAGAAATGATCCGACTTCGACATCGCTTACAAGATGATTTTTTACTGAATCTTCCATGACTTCTTCTATTTCTTTTACTGCTTCATCGTAAGGTTTTTCTTTCTCGTCGAATACTGGCGTGAAGTATTTTTCTATAGTTAGCTCTCCGTTTTGATATTCGAGATATGATCCAGCATCTAATCTGTATACTCCTTCGAAAAAGGTCTCTGTTGTCGGAGTGAAACTAAACGTTAAAAACGGCGCGAGTAAGTCTGCATTTAGTTTTTTTTCAAATTCTGGATGTTCTAAAAAGGATTTAATCTCTGAGGAGAATAACAAAATATCTTCTTTTTGATAATAGTAGAAAGGTTTTATTCCAAAATAGTCGCGTGCACAGAAAAGTTTTTTCTCTTTGGTATCCCAAATTGCAAATGCGAACATTCCCCTTAAGTGATTAGGTAAATCTTTTCCCCAGGTTTCATAACCGTGGATGATGACTTCTGTATCACTGTTGGTTTCAAATTTGTGTCCTTCTTTTTTTAATTCTTCTTGCAATTCTTTATAATTGTAGATTTCTCCATTAAATACGATAACTAAGCTTTTGTTTTCGTTGAACATCGGCTGTATGCCGAATTCTAAGTCTATTATAGAAAGCCTTCTGTGCCCCAGTGCGACTTGCTTATCGACGAAGTAATTTTCGGCATCAGGCCCGCGATGGGAAATGCGATCTGCCATCTTTTTTATCAATTCTTTTTTATTTTTTTGTTCTCCAACTATTCCGACTATTCCACACATGAAAATCATCCTCACTTTTATTTTTCTCTTTTTATAAAAAACTATTCATACATCAAAAAAGCCCATATATTTATCCGGACTTTGTTTATTTTATCCGGACTTCTACTCGTAAGATTTTGCCAGAGGAGACCTCTTATGTCAAGTATTTTTTTCAAAAAGATTTATTTTTTGTATTTTCTTAAAAGCATTACTCTCAGTCATATAAGACTTAAATCCATTATAACCATATTCAGAGACTTCGTCTACCTTTTTCTAAACTTTCTTACAATATTTACGTGTAATTTTAGCATTTAAAAAAAGCCAGTAACCTTCGGCTTATTTATTTTTGTTTTTGATGAAAATACAAATTACTACTATTACTAAAATTGCTGGTATAAGTAAAATCAACGTCGTGTTTTTTTTCTTTGTCTCAGGTTTCCCTTTTTTCATCTCTTCGAAGACGTCATATCTTTCTTTTACAGGTGTAGAATAGACGTCATCTATAGCAATTTTGATCTTTTCGGCAGTCTCATCTCCATTGTAACCGTAGAAAGTATTCTCTCCTATTACTATCAATGGAACACCAGTCTTCACTTCAAACCAGTTGGCTATCTTTTTTTGTATAGCAAAGTTGTCAGAATTAGCTCCCGTTTCATAAGATCGCATCTTTATTTTATCTTTGTAATCTTCTAAGATGTCGTTAAAAAAACTTAATGCTTCATGACAGTGGTCGCATGAGGTCCACCAAAACATGTAAATGACTACCTGATCTTCGTTTTCTTTATAGTCTTTCACTTTTGGTGTAATCGATGCTTCCTCGAACGTTTCTAAGAAATCTCTCGCTTGAGTACTTGCAAACACCGTGGATGGAATAAACACAAACATAGCTAGAATCGTAACTATTATCTTTTTCATGGTATCTCTCCTTAACTATCTAATCTATGATAGCACATATTAAATTAAAAGTGAACTCTTGTGAAGAAAATTTCACTTTTAAATGCTTTTTGAGGGTCTAACTTCTGCGAATTGAGGACTTTTTTCTATGTCGAAAACTTTATTATAGTAGGCGATACAATCTTTTATAATATGTTGTTCTAACTCTCGTATGGTAGCTACATCGTATAAGAGATTTTTGATATCAGTTTGGATATCACGAAGATATCTTATTAGAAGGTACGATATTTCATAGCCACTGTATCTATGAGTTTCGCCATCTACAAATTCACCGTACTTTGTACCATGGCGACTTAAAAATGTAATATCTGGAATCGTTCTTTTTTCATCTACGATGCGCGTGTTGTACCAACGCTTAAATAGCTCTCTATTTTCTTCTAAGTCGTGTTTTTCCTGACTCAAATTTTGGGCTAACCCCTCATCTAGCCATATGATCCGATCATATAGGGATCTCCATATTTTACTATAGCAGATATGACTAAATTCGTGCATTAGGTTAACCTTCAAAGTATCGGTTTCTATGTTCTTTGGATCATACACGTGGCTTATTGCTCCATTGGCAAAGTTGCCTTTATCGTAATGTGGTGGATCGTAGAATTGCCTAGCGTAATTTAAGTATTCTTCTTGTCTATCGAATAAGTTTATTTCTATTTTATTGTAATCGCGAAAGCCAAAAAATTGCAATATACGCTGTTTTTCTATCGTGATCTTTTCTAGTAATTCTTCGACTATCGGTTTTAGGTTTTCGTGAGCGAATATAGCAAAATCATCATTCTCTATTATGGGAGAAGACGGTAAGTATCTATTATATGATTTCACATTATTCCTCGATTAAGTAGATGTTACTAGGGTTAATGGCGTATTCTTTTGTATAGATCATCCAATCGGTTACATCGTCGATCGTGAACCATCTTTCGTCGCCAGTATGGATGTCATCTATGTCGTAAGGTTCCTGAGTCAATTTGGCCTTAAACTTTTCGCCCTTTATTTCTGTTAGTTCGAACCATATATGTTCAAAATGCTCTCCATCTTTTAATGGAAGACCTATTTTAATTAAAATTTGATTATCTTTGGCTTTAAAGCATTTTTTGACGTATTCGAATCTCTCCATCGCAAGTGCTTTCATTCGCCAAGTTTCTTCATCGCTATAGAAGAACAGTGGATTATCTCCCCATAGCTCGTCATAAAGTGTAATTTTGTCTACAACGTCGTTGTTTTCGTTTTCTTCACTAGTGTAAAGGAAAACAATGCTCGTTTTAGAATTGTGCCCTTCTTTGCGATCGTTTAAATTGCCTAAAGAAAGGTTTTTATATTTGCTTAGTGCTTCGACCCAAGATTTGCATGTTACTACGACAGGATAGCCGTTTATAAGCCTTCCTATGTAAGCGCTTTCGATACGGGGATCGAAGGGTTCGGTTTTGTCTAGAATATACATTGCATATGTAGATAATAGGTTGTAATGATTCTGACTATTTTCCTTGTTAGACTCTAAAATTTCTAGTTCAGTCGTGTGGCATCGACAAAGTCCATGGGTATGCAACCAGACTTTGCCTTCTTCTCCTTCGATCGCTTGGACGACGAATAGATCTCGCGAGCTCGGTAGTACTTTTGACTTTGCTGTCAATTCTACCCATTTAGCTGGCAATACTCTTTCGGCACTTTCATCTAGAACTGCGAGTAAATCTGGCATCAAAGCAAACGCGAGTTTAAGTTGAAGATGATACGACTTTTTAGCATCTTTTTTGAACTCCATGAATATCGTCAAACTTTTTCTTGCACTCAAAATCGCGTCGATCTCATCCTCTTTGAACAAAAAATTCTTGTTTAGATAGTAAGTTGGAATCGAGATAGGACCTGGAAAAATGCCAACCTCATATTTTTCTTCTTCGTATTCTAATGCAATATTTATGTATCCTTCCGTGCTGTAGTTTGTATCTAAAACAGTTAAGTTTTCGATCGTCGATAATCTTTCGACGTCTTCTTTTGCTATTTTGTAGTCTTCGTCTTTTGGGATCGCAGACATGTAGGATTTTTCTTCCCAATATCCCAAGGGAGCTTCACTTAATTTTCTATTTTTCATTTTTACACCTCATCAGTAATTATTATAGCTAAAAATTCATCTTTTTTAAAGAATAATTTTAGGAAGATTTAAGTAAGCAAATAAAAAGAACACGTGGTTCTCTTTATTTATTATTTTTTTTGATTATGACGACACCAGTACCGACAGCTATTACAATTGCAGCTGCTCCGATGACATATACTATGATGTTTGAATTTTGACTTTCAGATGTATCGTCATTATCATCTTCATTTTTGTCAGAATCTGCTGAGTCAGGAATAGTAGGTTTATAAGATATGATATATTTTCCTAATCCTTTATTTGTGAAAACGACTTCGTTTCCAATAACTTTAGCATTTAATTTTACTACGCTTCCGTCTTCTCTAACGACATAGATAGCATCGAAAGTTTTATTAGGATCTAATTTAAATGCTTGCTCGATCGATTCGTTAGACAAGTCTATTTTTTGATTGTCTTTTGTTATTATAGCTACTTCGAAGATTTCACTGTCTTTTCCATAACGATCAATTTGAGCTTCACTTAAATCTAGTTTTTTATAATCTAAAGTTGGATCTTCATATTTTGACAATATTTCATTAGGAATTTTGATATTGACGTTTCCATTAGTCATCTCATTATAAGAATTATCTGGTTCTTCTGGCTTTGTCGTATCATCTGTACTAGGTTTGTTCGGTTTATTATTACCAGTATTAGGCTTACTAGGATTTGTAGGTTTACTTGGTTTATTTTCTGGTTTTTCGTCAGGTTTTGTTTCGTTATCATTATCGCCTGGCTTGTTATCAGGATCGGTTTCTCCGTTGTTGTCACTTGAATTTTTCTTTATCCAAGTTACGACTGCAGTAGCAAAACCTTTATTGCCCGCTCTATCTACAAATTCGAATGTAAATTCAGCATTTTCATTGAATGTGTATGTAGATTCACCATTTCCTAAAATTGTGACTTCTTCATTCGGTTTAAGTGTTGCGATGACTGGTCCTTCAGTTGGTTCTTGTGTGCTATATTCTATAACAGCTGTTGGAGCTTCTTTGTCGATCCAGTCGACCGTTACTGTGCTACTTCCTACATTTCCAACTCTATCGACAAATTCAAAAGTGAAATTGCCGTTTTCTGTGAAGGTATAAGTTGTTTTGCCATCGTTGTTCGTAACGGTAACTTCTTCACTTGGTTTCAAAGTTACAACGACATCGTTATTTGTCCAATCTTCAGTGCTAAATTCGAACTCTGCCGTAGGAGCATCTTTATCTATCCAATCGACTGTTACAGGAATGATTCCATCATATCCATTTTCATCTTTGTATTGAAAATTGAATGTCTCATTATTTGTAAATGTGTATTCGTTGCTAGCATTGTTGTTGAAGATTCTGTAACCTTCTTCGAGTTCCAAGGTTACTGTGACATCCTGATTTGTCAAAGTCGTAGTGGAAAACTTCAATTCGTAGTTTGGTACTTTTGAAATCCAATTTACGAATACTGTTGCCGTACCAGTATTTCCAGCTTTATCGACGAATTCGAACGTAAATTCTCCATTCTTTGTAAACGTGTATGTATCTTTACCATTGTTGTTTGTAATTGTAACTTCTTCGCTAGGTATTAAAGTTGCTACGACTTCTCCATCTGTTAAATGTACAGTGTTGAATTCAAATTCTGCTGTAGGAGCTTCAGTGTCGATCCAATCGACTGTCAAAGTAGTAGAACCGACGTTTCCTAATGAATCTTGGAATTTAAGCTCTGTAGTTCCATTTTCTAAGAATGTAAGCGTCTTACTACCGTCTACTGGGTTAGTGGCAAGTTCGACATCAGTCGATAGTATTGTAATATCTGGCTTATCGAATGTTATAGTAGCGACGACATTTTCATTTGTCAATGTCGTAGTACTGTATTGAACTGTAGCCTTAGGGGCACTTTTGTCGATCCAATCTACTTTAGCTGTAGCTGAACCTTTATGACCATTTTTATCGACGAACTCGAACGTGAATTCTCCATTTTCTGTGAAGGTATATGTGGTTTTTCCACCGTTGTTGGTTACTGTAATAGGTCTATTCTCGTCTACTAATTCTGCAATTACATCTTTGTTGGTTTTCTTGACGATGTTGTAATTTACTTCTGCTGTTGGATTTTCGCTTGCTGAAGGATCTTCGTATAGGTTTATAAGTGCGATAGAGAAGAAGTATTGCAATCCTGTTTCATGAACTGACGGACAGTTTACTCTAACATATTTTGCTAAAATTGGACTATCGAAAGTGATCTTTTTCAAACTTGCATCGTTTTTCAAATTGCTTTTTGTTGCAGCCAACTCCCAATTTGTTCCATCCATACTAACATAGATGTCTAAGCGACTAGCTTTTCCTGATGGATAATTCCCGAGAGATGAAGTTGCTCTTGCATCTGGTGCGTAATCTATTTCTGAAACGTATCTAGGCTTATCTAACTCGATAGTCGCATAGGCTGGTATATATTTTTGAGCTATAGCATTTTTATTGTAATAACTATGCCATGCAGTATTGATATTTCCATCTAGAATATTATCTTTGTTTCCTCCACTTGTTCCTGAGACTGCGATTACATTCAGCTTATCTCTAGTTATGTATCGGTTAGTCTCAGAAGAAGAGTTCTCTGTGAATGTGTAATATACAGGATCGCTCATCGTATGGATATCAGTTGCTAGCATTCTAACGTAAACTCTGACGTCCCCTTTAAAAGTCGGATTTGTGTCTGCGAAAGAATTCCATTCTCCTTTAGGATCAAGTGTCCATTCCATATTGGCAGTTGCACCCATGACACGATTTTCTAAATCGTCGATGGAAACAGTATTACTTGGGAATACTCCCTTTTTAATATCGATAGTATATATGTTTTCTTCAGTCATAGGCAAGCCAGTGATGTGAATTTTAATATCGTTATTCTCGTCAATGCTGTCTAATTGTTCTTTGCTCAGTTGAACAGAATGTTCATAATTTGGAATCCATGTATTACCACCATCGATGCTGTATGTCCAACTTACTTGGGCACTTTGTAATTGTTTAGATAGTACAATTTGACCGGCGTTTGCTCCGTCGAAGGAGAACGTAGCTACTCTAGAATCTACTACCCCCAAAATGGCATTTGCGATGACTGGAACTTCTTTATGATAAAGTGTATCTTTTGATGTTGCTTTAGTTGCCTTTTTCAACGTTTCATCTTGTATCATCATAAGTCTACTACGATATCCTGCAGAAGTTATCTTAGTACCGATCCTTCTCGTCAAGTCATACATTGGAAGTGGATGGTATGTGTACGCTTCCGCAATTTGTTCTGCTAATTCAATTAGATTTGCTTCGCTCTTTGAATTGTCTTTAATATAGAGATTTACGAGACCGATCCAAGCATCTAGATTTATGCTCTCTTCTTTTAACGCATCTCTGTATATACGTTCTAATTTTTTTGTGTCATTTTTATAGACATCTTCTAAAAGCATTATCATTTCTGCTTTTTCGTATTTTTCGTATTCGTTTTGGGCATCTTGAGAAAGCAATAGGTATGAACCTGATTGAATTACTCCATTATTAGTTGCATATTTTGTTCCCCAACCGTTGATTCCGCTACCTCCGGTATTTGCCCAACCAGTTGTAACGACGCTGTTTGCCAACTGCCAAGCATATTTTCCGCCTCCAGCATTATATAAATATACATAAGCTGCATGTCGAGGTTGTCCTACTACTCGAGCAGAATATCCCCAGACACCATATAGATTGGCAGCAGTTTTAGATAACCCTCCACATACTGCTCCTTCTTCAAAGACTATCCAAAGCTTTGGTTTACCAGATTGATAAGTTATATTGTACTTTGAAAGATTGTATTTTTGATCCCATTTGGCATAGTTTGCTTGACTGTAATATTGAGGCCTATAGTAACTGTAGCTCATCGTATAATTTATGTATTTATAAGGATTGAAACGATCTGCTGTGGAAGAATATTTTTTTGAGTAATCGTGTAACCACATTATTTCTTCGTCGTCGATATTATTCATCATTACTCCACGCATTTCGTCGATCGTATAACTTTCGAACATGGCGTTATCTAATTCTTTATTTAAATGCATATCCTTGTATATTTGGTAACGCGTTACTGCGTTTGAGTATTGGCTACCATTGATCCATAGAGGTATGTTTGCAGAGTGTGTAAGTGAAAGAGATAACATCATTTTTAAATATAAATCTTTGTATTTAGTTCCTAAGTCTGTTTCATTTTCGTTTGCTAAATCAGATTTATATGTATGATATAGATCGCTCAAAACTTGTAGAGCTCTTTCGTAAGAACCGCTTGGTCTTCCGCCTATTGTCCATAGACGTAGAGCTTCTTCGTCGTTTATAAACCAATCTAACGTTTCGACATTTTTAGCATCAGCTTCTAGGAATGAACGAAGTTGATATTGGCCTACTCTTTTTATGAAGGTTCTTTGGAGTAAAACTAGTTTTAAGTCCCCTTCTACAGTACCTGAATTGTAATTATCTTTGATAAGTTTATCGAACTCTTCGACCGTTGTCATGACATTGTCATTATAACCTTCTTTTATCAGTTTGGCATCTCCCCATACTGCGTGGTCACTTCCATTTGCGCCATTGTCATGAGCGTAAAGTTTTATGTAATTAGCATCTCTTATATCTATTTTTACTTTAACGGCGCTGTTGTTTCCCTTTAATGGAGTTGGGTTCTCTTCTGTACGCAATGTCCATTCCTTGCCGTCGATCGAAGTATAGATATAAAATTTTGCTCCATTTCCATTGCTTCCTGCGCTTGTATTTAAACCATAATAAGTGGTAAAGTAATCGTAATCTTTGTAGTTGCTAATATCATATTCTATGGTAGATGTAGCATGTGCAAATATACCTTTTTTGACGACTACAGAAGCTCCATCAATATTTAAGATAAGAGAAGCATTGGCGTTCGTTTTATCTAAGCCTAGTGTTCCCCATCCAACCTGAGCTTTTTTATAAGGGATGTCAGAAAGATAAACTATGTCTTCTGAAGCGTTCACATTATATGCGAATACTGGTCCTCTATCGATTCGTATAGTCTTCTCATTTCCTATATACTGACAAAAAGCGAAGCTACCATATATAGCTGCTGTAAAAGATAGAACTACTAAACTTTTGATAATTGTCTTCTTAGCTTTTAAATTTCTTTTTTTCATATATAAAACTCCTTTATTTCTGCATCTTGAGGAAAGACTGTTCATCCTTAAAAACAGTCGATTTTCTCCCCTAAAAAACATCCGATTTATGTAATCGGTTAATATATTATCACATTTTTGATTTGTTTACAATATAGTTTACTCCGAAAACAGCAAAAATGTTACATTTTTTGTGTCAAGTCATGTGATTCGACTAAAAGGCTAAATATCACCATTTGAATTTAAGAATTCTGTGATCTCTTTTGTAAAAAACGAATGTGACACATTCAGCATTTCTGTGTACATTGTAACACGTTTCTGATTGATTTACAATATGATTTACTTTTTAATTTACATTTTTCGGTTCGATATGTTTTATTTTTTAAATGTAAACATCTGACTTAATTATAAAAATGTGCTACTCATTTGAAGAGATTGAGTTGGATGAAAGTTCATGATAACAGAGTTTCAAAATTCTTGCAGAAACAAAAATTATGAGAAGTTTTTTTCTATGGGATGTATCGCAGACAAAAAAATAAATAACTACGTCATTTAGAAGAGGTTATTTAAAATTGTTTTATAGATCTATCTACATTTTCGTTTAATCAAATAGGATTATTTTTTCATACATCGTTTATTGTCGAGTAGTTCCCTAATTTCTATACCAAGAGTACACACATAATGAATTATTCTCATCATTTGTTATAATATGTGGACTATACAAGCAATATTAGTTCCATTAATATTTATGAGACTTTCTTTTTAAGACTCTCTTATCAAACTCTAATTTCTTAACATCATCCATACTCTTCACTTTCAATTCTAAAATAACAAAAACAACTGACAGGTGCTTTTGAATTAATTATAAAATCGGAGTAATTTTGAGAGCAAAAAAATAAAAAGCCCTTTAAATTAAGGCTTTAAATATCAATTCTGGTGGAGGATGTGGGATTCGAACCCGCGACCCCCTGCGTGCAGGGCAGGTGCTCTAGCCAGCTGAGCTAATCCCCCAGGAACAAGAATATTCTATCATAGAGAATAGAGATAATCAAGTTTTTTTTGTAAATTAAGTTACTTTTCTTCTATTGCGTTGTTATTTGTAACTTTTATTAGTCCTTTTTCTAGCTCTTCCATCGCACGCCCGATGTTTTTTGAACTTTTATATTCTCTTTCGTCTATTTGAAAGTTTTTATACTCGTGCATCTGTTTACTTCGTTTAGATATCACGTGTACCAGTTCATATTTAGAGCTGACGATATTTAATAGCTTATCGATAGAAGGATATATCATATTAAATCACTCTCCAGTATCTTAATCATACATAATTATCCTTTTTAATTCAATAAATTGGTCAATTTTTGACATAAATTTTACAAATACGGAGTTTAAACTTTTTTGTACCGATCTTTAGCTTTTTCGGCGTTATCTTCAGTATATCCCTCTAAAGCATTTGGGACTTTTATCAATAGTGCTCGATATATTTCATCGTATTTGGCGTTATTTTTCTTGTTTGTAGTGAGAGTCGATATTGGGTGGACTTTAGAGTCTTTGGTTACAACGTATATGAATTTGTTGGTGACATATCCATTTTGTCTTAATTCGTAAGGATAAACCCAAACAATATCTTCATATTTATAGATCTCAAAACCATGAGCTAAGTTGATAATGTAGTCTTTAGTCAAGTATAGTTTGGATTTTTTATAGTATAATGTCTCTGATGAGACAGCTTCACTTTTTATTTTTTCCATTTCATGTGAATGTAAATTTAAAGTCTCTTTTAAAGTTTTTGCATTTTTAAAATATGTGTACAATAATGAAAGACCTATGAGAGAGAAAAATGTTAGCAGTAGGGATTGATAAAGAAAGTTGGCATCTATTTCGCTGTCCGTATCTATGTAATAACTCGTCAGGTAGTCTTCAAAATTGTCTCGATCGAGGAATTCTTTGTCAAAAATTTCATTGTAGCTATCGATGGCTAATTCTTTAAGTTTAGGATCGATAAGCCGTGTCGTTCCACATACTTTTACTGTGTCAGGCTTTTCAACTGCAAAAGGATCATAGGAATAATCTAAGATTTTTTGAAGACGCTTTTCGGCATTTTTGTTCAAGTTAACAGCATATATGTAGTTTAAATCGAACAGAAAGTATATTTTCTTCTTTCCTTCTCTTGATGCGAAGTAGTCGGTCATGTAGTCTACATCGATACAGGTATATTCTCCCTCTTTAGAAATATCACTTAAAATAGCCGGATCATTTTTTGTTTCTTGAAGGTGCCTATATGCAAGAAATTCTAATATTATGCATGATGATACTATTATGATAGCCCATATTAAAAGTCCACTGCGCGGTTTTGTATTTTTTATAAATTCTTTTTCGTCGTTCATAATAAGCGCCTCTCTCCGTTTTAATTATACTATCTTTGACTAGAAAATACACCATTTATTATAATTGTATGTTACAATAAGAGTGTGATGAATCGTGAATGAAAAAAGGTTTAACAGTTTAGATAAGTATTATAAAAAGAGGTACGGATGCAAGGTATTTAAGGTGAGCTTGGATGCCAGTTTTTCTTGTCCAAATAAGGATGGCTCTAAAGGGAAAAATGGTTGTATTTTCTGTAATGGTGCGACTGGCCTGGGCAGTAAAGATGACTCTTTAAAAGTTCAGTTTGATAAAGTCAAAACGATTTTGGGAAGAAAATGGTCAAATGCAAAATGCATTCCTTTTTTAGAAGCGAATACGAATACTTATGGTTCTTTGGAGCACATTAAAGCGATATATGAAGAACTGCTTACTTATGAGGATGTGGTAGGCCTTAACATAGCGACGAGATGTGATGCGATCAGCAAAGAAGTATACGATTATTTGGAGGAATTGAGCAAAAGAACTAATTTGACGATCGAGTTAGGGTTGCAGTCATCTTTTGATGAAACTTTGAATTTACTGAATCGGGGTCACAGTAAGGGCGATTTTACGAACTGTGTTCATGAACTAAAACGGCGAGGTATAGACGTGGTTGTGCACATTATCAACGGACTGCCATATGAGACGGAAGAGATGATGTTCGAAACTTTGAAGTATGTAAATTCTTTGAAACCGCATGGGATAAAGTTTCACATGCTTTATATAGAAGAAGGAACTAGGTTGTGTAAAATGTATGAGAAAAGTCCCTTCCCTATTCTCTCTAGAAATGAATATATTCGCATCTTGGGTAAACAGATCGGTATGTTAGATAAGGATATCGTCATCCACAGATTAATAAGTGATCCGAATGCCCAAAAATTGGTAGAACCCAAATGGTTGACGAGAAAGTTTGAATTATTGAACGATATAGATAAATATTTAGTTCAGAACGATATCGTACAAGGTAAATATTTTGAGTTTAGGTAAAAAAATAACTTGACAGAAAAAATCAGAGAATGTGGAAA
>CASRZA010000012.1 GCA_949439935.1 uncultured Bacilli bacterium | reverse complement strand
CGCCAGAACGATTTTTTTAGTTTTCATTCATAACCTCTGCGATTTTCTCCTTCGCGGAGTTTACACTTTGTAAATTCGGTTCCATGACATACAAAAGATATTTCATGCCCATGCTATACGTATAATTTCTACTATCTGTTCCTGTAACTGAGATGCTTTCCACTTTCCATTTTGGCATCTTATCGAGCTGGTACCGCAGGAACGATGTAATCGTGTCGACTTCCATATTCGTCTGGAAAGTTTTAGAAAGAGAATTCAAGATATTGTTGTAATTCTTTATGAGCACTTCTGAAGAAGTCACTTTATCGATGATAGCCGAGATGACCTGCTGCTGATTTTCACCACGATGTCTGTCTCCCGAAGCATAGGCATACCTTTCCCTCGAATAAGCAAGAGCCGCAGCGCCATCGAAATGGTTCAAGCCTTTTTTGACGTGGACTTTCTTATTATTAGAGGCAATAAACTCTTTATCAGAATAAACCTCTATACCTCCAATTTGGTCGACGACGTTTATCAAGGTGTTGAAGTTGACTCGCAGATAATAATCGATATCTATATCATAGAGGTCCTCCAAAGTATGCATGCTCATATCTATTCCATAGATGCCTGCATGAGTGAGTTTATCTCGAAGACCTGTCTTGCCGTGAAGCTGAACATAATAGTCACGAGGAGTGTTCACCAAAAGAATTTTATTTATCTTCGGATTCACAATGGCCAACTGATTGACATCGCTTCTCCCTCTCACAGACTTTACATCACCATATTTGTCTATCCCGCTTATGTAAAAAATAAAAGGTTCTTTCAAAATGTCAGGTTCTTCATCATCTTTATCTTCATCATCAGGCAAAATCTCATTCGATATTTTCACTTCAAAAGTATGCAATACTCTAACATTTTCCTCGAAATTATCTACAGTGCTCTTAGCAATATCGAATGACGCACTTTCGATGACGATGGCCTCGACTTCTCTATCGAGTAAAGAACTCGTGAGGTCGCCGAAATTCAAAGCTACCCTTTCTTCAAAATCGATGAGAAGTTCCTGTTCAATTTCCTCCACATAATCATCGAGATAAGAGATACTTTTATCCATCAAGTCGCGTACATTTTGATAAGAACTATCCTTCAATACGACGACCGAATAAGTGAGATATCCATCCTTTTCTGCTCGAAGATTCTCTAAAAATTCGTAAGTTTCTCTAAGATAAGGACAAGCGAAAAGCATTCCTATTGAACACAACAGCAGCACTCCCATTAAAATACTTTTAACAATTTTTTCCTTACACCAAAATGCAAAAAAAGTGATAATCAATAAAATTAAAATAGAAAAACCGCCAAAAAAAGCAATATATCTCATTGGAAAAATATTCAATTTAAAGAGAGCCATTCCAAAAATAAAGGATGCTATAACACAAAGCAAAAACAACAATATATTTAACATTTTAAAAATAGTATCAATTTTTATATTCTTCATTTAATCATCTTCTTAACTTCTTTTTTTACATTTTTTATAAATCTATCCATAAAATTTTTATAACAATAGATATTCGTCAATTTTTTTATCGACTTTGTCTCCAATTCACCAAAGAACTGATTTCGATTTTTAGGCTGTCTACTAGAAGATTCCAAAGATTTATTTCTAGTCAATATTTCTTCCAGCCTACATTCTTCGTATATTAAATCTTTTTCTATTGATTTAAATAAATCTATACCTTTATTGGAATTTAAGATTACTGCAGAAACTCCACTTTTATTATACAACTGAGGTTTAATTTTTTCTACCCCCCAAAAATCTCCCAAAGTCAAATCAGAATATTTATTACCCAATTTAAAGTGGCAATCGTAACAACTTTCTCTCAGAGCTATGTCTGATAAAAATAATTTCATATAATTATTTTCACTTGCCAGTTGAGTTTTTTGTCCCTTTTCAAATACAAACGTATTAGAGTAAGTCTCCCAACCAGAAGTTTTATCTCGAAATATATATTTTACTAATTTTTGGTTTTCTCGAGCTTCCATTTCGGTTACATATTTTTTGAAAAGTTTAGGACTAGGTACTCCGTGGCATATTATATCTACTGTTATGAGATTATCATAGTCTTTTTTTAAAAAGGCTTTTAATCCTGCCACTTGGCAAGGCGTCCCAACAAAAAGTATCAACTTATCTTTGATGTTCTTTCTTATAAGTTGAAAAATATCTCTTAAATCGCTTTGCAAGTATTTCGACCCTTGCAAATGTATTATATCTTCTAATTCATTTATAGCAATATGATTTAGTTTATTATGTTTATCAAAAGCAGCTCCAATAACTATCCCTTTATTTTTTATCACATAATCAGCAAGTAAATAAAATATACCTCCAGAAGAAGAATTTGCCATGGAATGTTCATCTTTTGAATAGCAAGCATAGCATTTATTTAAGGCTTGGTTAGTTTGTGTATTTAAAACTGGACAAGTGCGTCTGCAAGCTCCGCAATTTATACACTTCTCTTGATTTATAACCGGCCGTTTAAATCCTTCTTTATCTTCGTGCATTTCAATAGCGCCCACCGGGCAAATATTCATACACGCACTACAACCCATACATTTCCTTTTTTCTAATACCTGCTCCATTCTAACCTTTCCTCCTCAAATGAAATCGAATTAAAATTTTATCGACTATCTCTTTTTCATAACTATTTAAAACGTATAAATAAGCTATAATTGAGTAGAGTATAGTATAAATGCTACCAAACACAACGATATGAATTATACCTTTTAAAGAAATCAAAGACTTTAAAACTAAAACAAAACAGATAGGAATTAAAAAGGGAACACACATTTTTAATATAACTTTCCAAAACTTTTTAATATTTAAACCCGCTCTTTTATGGTAATAAATATTTATAATTATGATATTACCTATTATCAAAGATATAGCTGTCCCACAAGCACTACCGATTCCACCGTACGCCTTAGCCAGCGGAATGCTTAAGAACACATTAACCATAGCGATAACTACATATAGAACACTTCTAAATTTATGAAGATTTTTCGCTTGAAGAATGCTTATGCCTAAATTTTGTATAAGAGGAACTAAAAGAGGAACAGTCAAAATGATTGCTATTAAATAAGATTCACTATATTCGGGTCCAGCCCAAGTGATGAAAAATTCATGACCAAACAGAACCAATCCACTCACCATCAAGAAAAGTACTAAAAATTGTAAACGTCCCACTTTAATAAACTCTTCTGTCAATACTGCATCGTCTGCATTATTTGCTACCATTTTCGATATCTTAGGAAGAAGAACTCCACTCATGGCTGTTGACAAGTTTACGAACAGAGTATTAATTTGACTTGCAGCAGAATATACGGATACAGCGATAGTCCCTGAAACCGTCCCCAGGATGAATTGATCGACACTCCAATTAATTTTATCTACAATAACGCCCAAAAAGATAAAAAAGGAATAAGCAAAAATCGTTTTAAATAACTTCGTATTAAAACCCGAGTATCTAACTCTTACGCCTAATTCTTTTCTACAATAGATATAATTTGATAAAAGGACGACTATATTAACAACGGTAATGACAATAGTCATTGTTATGGATTTAAATCCTATCATCAATAAAGGAATCATTATGAACGGTTTTATTAATGTGCTTAAGATAGCGACGAATTTTTGATAAGCAAATTTTTCATATGCGTTTATGATAGAGGAATAGATACTGAATGGAAAAGTTATGGCTAGATTAAAAGTCAAAATAAGCATCATAATTTTAGCTTTTTGAATTTCCAAAGAAGTCATGGTTTTTCCAAAAAATAAATCTAAATTATAATAAAGTATGAACCCTAAAATAGTCGCGACGAATCCGACAAAACAAAAAATCAAGAAAAACATTCCGTGAAGTTTTTTTTCTTCCTCGATTTTGCCTTGTGCCCTATATTTTGATGTATAGACAACTAAGGCATTCCCAAAACCTAAGTCTAAAATGGTTAAATAACTTATTATAGACGAAATCAAAGAATAGAGGCCGAATTCACTTTGTCCGAGACTTTTAATCAGATATGGAGTATATAAAAGCTGAACCAAAGTGCTAATCGCTATGGAAGCATAAGATAAAACTACACCAATTTTTCTTTCATTTTTCATTGACTAAACCTCTTTCTTTGTCTATTTTAAAGAATTTATTAAAAAATCTAAACTCTTTTTTCGCTCTTTTTCTAAAATCTCATATACCTTACAATAGTCTTTCTCCAAAAAGTTTTTTTGAAGTACACTTTTGACATGCCTATCTTCGAGACCAAAAGTTTTAAGAAACGAATCTATTCTAGAATTCATGTTATTCATACCAGTTTGCTTTCTATCTAAAACATAAAAAGGCTTATCATATATTAGACTAAATACAATCGCATGAAATGAATCAGTAAAAATAGCTGTTGCGTGATGAAACAAATACAGATACTCTCTAGGTCCAACATTATAATAATCGCTGGACGTTTTATCGTTTAAGTTAATAACTTCAAGAGTGTTTTCATTTGCCAGCTGCAATATATCTTTTTTATATGTGTTTTGTCCTAAAAAGTACGTTAAAATATATTTTTCAGGAATTTCAAAACTGGGACTTTTTTCAATTTTTTCCCATTCCTCAAAAGACAACAAAAGCGTTGGGTCTAAGACATGAACTATATCATCTCTACCCGTGATATCTTCGACGAGTCTTTTACCAGACTCCTCTCTTAGAGAGATAAAAGCAAAATCATCTTTTGTCAAATGCTTTTTAATTTTATTTTTTGCCACATCATCGATTTCATCGATTCCTATGCTCGCAGCATAAGCTATTTTTTTTCTCGAGTTTTTTTCGAAAGTTAGCAAATCGATAGAACTCAGCCTTCTATATGTAGGCTTCCAAACTTGGTCACTCCCTACAACATATTTATCACATTTTTTGTTCTTATTATAAATCGAAATGCTTTCTGACATATCTAGTAACTTGTTGAACTCTGAAAATCTTTTTCCTCTTTCAGAAGTCATATACAATCCGATTTTGACATCAGTATAAAAATGTTTGAGAATCATTTCAAGATTTTTAATTATACCCTTATTATCATTTAGACGAGCATCGTTCTTAAAGGTTACAATACGTGCATTCGGACAAAGTTTTTTTAAAGTCGTCGAAAGTGCATAATTTTGCAATCTATTCCCATAATTATTATAATCTACTATAGTAACTATACCAATTTTTGTCATATAACCTCCCATAATTAAGAAAATACATAAGGAATTGTTCCATCATATCCTATTACGACATACCGAATGACCCAATAAGCAATTAACAATGTAGAAGTTCCAAGTTTGAAAAGAAATTTATCTTTACTTTTATCTATAGAATTATATATTTTTGGTATGAAAAATATATGATAGATCAAAAAGTAATACGATAGTCGATAACCATATGCGACAAATCCTGAGAGCGAATAAAACAGTATATCAAAGATTGAAAAGTACAAGTATGTCTTACACTGTTTATCTTTTTTATAATACTTATAGAAATATAGAAGGAACAATTCAAATATTATTTTAAACAACAAATATTTAACATTTAAATTCGAAGTTCCCTTTTTTATATAACCCAAATATTTTACTATGAACATCGGTAGATATTTTGAAAAGCTTACTAAAATATTCAGGGAAAAGAACAACAGCAATAATCCGATAGATATTATAACTAAATATTGTAAACTTTTTTCTTTTTTAGAAAAATATTCGATTGGAAAAAGCACGAACATAAACAGTGCTGATGAATGAAACATGGAAGCCAAAATGATGTATAGAATTGCCTTAAAGTATTCCTTATTTTGAATTTTTTTATAAGCAATGAGAGATATAAATATTGCTGGTGTTTGTCTTAAAATATTCAAAGAGGTATTAAAATATAACAATAAGTAAACAATTAATGCAAATGTTATTTTTCTATAATCTTCTTTCAAAACGCACTTATATATTATCATCAGTGGTATTAGTTGTAAAATAAATAGCAAAAAAGTAATCGAGTTAAACCACTTTGCAGAAATGTATGTGAGTAAAAGATAAAAATACTCTATATCTAATGCTTTTAAATACCTGCCTAAGCTATCAAAACTATTTGCTAAGCTAAAATATCTTGAACCATAAATTCTTAAATCTGTTCCCACAGATATATCTCTTAATGCGGCAAAAAAACAAAGAGTTAATATCGACAAACCGAATAATATATATGCGACCATTTTGTTGGATTTATAAATCTTTTCTCCAAAAAAAGTAAATACAATTGATATTAAAAATACGAATCCATATATAATCATAATTTACCCCTAACTATATTTCAAAACTGCTTTTTTCAGGAAATTTCTTTTCAAATAAATCGATAGTTAATTTCTTTGCACTTTCAAAATCATAATTTTCGGAGACATCGTTTAAACATATTGTCTTACATTTACTTTCAAATAAACTGTTAAGTCTACTATTATCCTCTGTATATTCATAGTACTTACCCCATTTTACATTTCTAGGAGCAAAATTTCCTTCACAAATCTGCCAATATTTCATAACCCATTGGTTCACATCACTAGCATCCCTAAATCTGTGCAAACATGTAGTATGAAGGACTTCATACTCTGCTTCCCAGACTTTATAAAATGTTTTTTTATTAAAACTGTTTGGGAGATGCTCGAATCGGATACCAGTGAAGTTTTTAAAAGGATACAAAGCAATATTATTATAAAGATACTTGCCATTTTTCAATGTAAACCACTTAAAAAAATCTTTCTTAATAACTTCTTTGGAACGAAAATGTTTGTTAATGAGAGCAAAGTTATTTGTAATAATATTATCCATTATGGTACCAGTAGGTACATTTGTATAAAGAATTGCAGAATCCTTTGGAACATTTCCAACGAAAAAATCTTCTTTTTCAGTTTTATTTAATATAAAGAAATCGTCGTTAAAATAGACAAAATTTTCAGATAAATCCTTTATTCTGTGTAAATTGAGTTCTATCGTATGAGAACTAAAGGTGGGTAAATATTCTTTCGGTATAAAATCCGAATGTTTGACTATTTTTAATTTTGGATTAGAAGTGTTTAACCAAGATGGAATGTGACCCCAAGTCACAAAAAATATGTTATTAACCCAAGGAGCACATTTTTCAACACCTCTAAACCAGTATCTTAAATTATCCCAATCTCTAAATCGGTGCTTTTTTCCATCCGCGCGAAATCCAGGAGAATACTTCGCCTTTTCTTCTAACCAATTCGGGTCATCACCATCTACCCAAATAATGACAAAATCAATTTTATTTTCCATCAAAATCACCACCTAAATTATAAATATCTTCAAGTTTTTTTTGTTCATAATTGATATCAAAACCTTTTTCACGAAAGTTTTTATAATTTACAATTCTCTCACATTTCTTTTCTTCGAATTGCAAAATACTTTCAGTCCACTCTTTTTCATTATCGAGATTTATATATATATTGCCGTCGTTTAAATCTACTATTTTTAATATATTTTCTGAAAAAATACACTGCAGTCCAGATGCTTGCGCTTCCAAAGCGACGATACCTAAACCTTCAAAAACTGAAGGAAACACAAATAAATCAAAAGCACTATAAAACTCATGTACATCATTTTGATTATCGACAATAATCACATGCTTGTCTAAATTAAACTCTTCTATCTTACTTTTTATAAAAGGAATATCTGCACCTTTTCCAATTAACATCAACTTGATTTGAGAATTTTTCTCAACAATCCTTTTCATAATTTTTATCAAAAAAACTTGATTTTTTTGCTCACTAAATCTACCGACATGGCCAAGCAAAAATTCATCATCATTTATATTATATTGATTTCTAATTTTTTGCCTCGATTTTACGTCAAATTTAAAAGTATCTAAATCAATAGCGTTGTTGAACACTTGAAACTCTTTTTTTAAGCCGAACATCCACTCTCCAGCTTCTTTTGAACAAGCCAAGAAAGTAAAATTTTTTCTTCTCAAATACAAATTTTTATTGAAGGCATCTAAAAGTCTTTTTAAAAAGTTTTTAGGAATACCGTTATTGTGACAATGAACAATTATTTTTTTTATACCGCATTTCTCAGCCACTTTCATAGGTAATATATTTGCAGCAGAAAGCATATTTATATGTACGATATCGTATTTTGCATTTAACAGTATTTTTTTTAATCCCTTAGAGTAACTAACAGGGCGTTTTTTAAAATCGGGCAATTTATAGACGACACTCCCTCTTTCTTCAAGCTCACTTTCAAAAGCAATTTTTTTATAAGAAGTTACAAAATCTATTTTAAAATTGTCATGATTAATCTTTCTATAATAAGTCATGTAGAAAGTTTCCATTCCTCCAACATTATCTGTAAAGCCGATAACTAAAATCTTTTTCATAACTTCACCTCTTATTCTTAAGTCTGTTGAACATTCCAGGAAATTTCGTCTTGACGAAATGAAAAGTTTTTCCCATTAGCATCGTCATTAAAGTTAATTTAAGTTTTATGGGAACCAGTAAAATCTTTGTTTTCAGACTTTTGGGCTCAGCATATTTCAATGCTTCTCTTGTTATATTGTTATGGATAATAGAGTGAATTTCTTTATACCTCTTTTTAAAACTCATAGAAGAACAATAAACATTCTCAATACACCCAAGAATTCTCTCTATATAGCGCCGACAAGAGAATTCATAATACTTTTCTTTCTCGATCTCCCACAATTCAAAATATGCATTAAATTCCGTAAATTCTTTTTTTCTAATATCAAAAAATTTAGGATTGTAAGTATTTGTGACAGCACCTTCACGTTCTCTTATATAATGGTAAAATGCCTTTGAAGAATTATAAAACTCTTTTACATGCATCAAATAATCTCGATTAAATTGTACATCCTCACCATAATTAAATGATGGATATTTTAGATTATTTTCGCGTATGATACTACTCAAGTAGACTTTGTTACAGGGATTATATAACATTGCACTATCCCACAGATTCACAAAATCTTCTTTTATTTCATTATGCGAACTGTACAATACATCTTTATAAGCAATCTTATCCGAGCTCAATTGCTGTAATTGCAAGTCTTCGACATCAGAATAAAATCCAAAATTTAACAAATCTAATTCAGGATACCTATCAAAAATTTCGATAATTTCCTGAAAGAATCCTTGGTCGATATAATCATCGGCATCTAAAAAACATATCAACTCACCTTTCGATTTATTAAAACCGACATTTCGAGTATCTGAAACGCCAGAATTTTCTTTAGAAATAATCTGCACTCTTCTATCTTTAAAATCTTTAAGGATTGCCAAAGTATTATCCTTTGAACCATCATTAACTAAAATAAGTTCAAAATTACCGTATGACTGATTTAGAATCGATTCTACCAATCTTCTAATATATTTTTCACAATTATAAACCGGAACTATGACCGAAATAAGTCGATGCATTTCTAGTTCTCCTCTCCAAGAAAAAGACTATATACGGAATATCTACCATATATAGCCTTATTATATCACACTCTGTTAAAATAACAAAATTTTATATTCTTTTTATTCTTCTTTTGTAAACTATTTTGCACCTTTTTTCGATATAACTGCACTAACCGTCTTTAAAAGTATCTTAAAATCGGTCTTAAGTGAACGTTCTCTATAATATTTCACGTCCATTATACATCTCTCTTGGAATCCGACTTCTGTTCTTCCACTCACTTGCCAAGGTCCTGTAAGACCTGGAGTCATTTTTTTAATGGTTCTATAACATACTCCCATATCAGGTATCTCATATTCCAAATAAGGTCTAGGTCCAACTAGAGTCATGTTTCCTAAGAATATATTTATTAATTGTGGCAATTCATCGATGGAAGTTCTTCGCAAGAACTTCCCGATTCTCGTTATACGAGGATCGTTCGAAAGCTTTTTGTTGGTCAAATATTCCTCTTTGATCGCAGGATCATTCTCCATCATCTCAAAAAGTATTGCCTCAGCATTATCTATCATAGTTCTAAACTTATATATCTTAAATAGTTTACCATCCTTGCCGATTCTTTTCTGATCTAAAAATACAGGTCCTTTAGAATCTAGTTTTATGAGCAAAGCAACTATTAAAAGAACTGGCGACAATACGATCAAACCTATAGAAGATCCGAGTATGTCCACTAATCTTTTAATCCCAAGATAAATCTCTAGCTTAATATCTAGCGTTTTAGTCTTTCCATACGATTCTAACACCCTAGTAGCGTTCTCTTCAAACATAAAATATTACCCCTTTTCTGTTTATTGGTGCATATCCTATCACAAAAGGTTGCAAAATGCAACTACTATTTTTTGGAATATTCTTCTATCACGACCTTATTGTATCGCAAAAAAATTTACAAGACAAGGCAATGTAATGTTTTTACGAAAGTTTGACAGCAGATATGTAAAACGTGTGGCAAAGAGTACTCTATCCACTATGAACACGATTTTAACGATACTGGACTTTGTAAAAGAAATGGCTGTGGTGTAATGCAAACTCAAGATCTATAAGAAACTCAACTAGAGTCGATAGCTTATACATTCAACCCAGAAGAAGAAAAAGGACGTTCTCTTACACTTACAAAAAGAACAGAAAACATATTAGAACGTAAAAACGGCATCCTTTCGAATGTCGTTTTTAAATTTGAAACTACTCGGCCGCGCCGTTTAATAATATAGTCACTAATTCCCTAAAATTTATATTTTCACTTTCGATGAGTTTAGGGTACATGCTGATAGAAGTAAATCCTGGCATAGTGTTTATCTCGTTGATATATAGTTCATCCTTCTCTTCGATATAGAAGAAATCTATTCTTGCCAAAGATTTCAAATTCAGCGATAGAAACAACTCTTTAGCATACTCTTTTAACATCTTCACTGTCTTTGTCGGTAAGTCATCTGGCATGACAGTATAAGACCTAATATCGACGTATTTCGCATCATAATCGTAAAGTTCGTTAGAAGATTTGATCTCTCCAGGGTTCGATACGATCAATTTGCCATCTTTTTCTAACACTGCACACTCTAATTCTCTACACGAAATAAATTCTTCCACTATTATTTTCTCGTCGTACTTGCGCGCTTCTTCAACCGCATTATCGAGTTCAACTTCATTATTCGCTTTGCTGATGCCTATCGACGATCCGCCGTTGCACGGTTTAACTATTAAAGGAAACCTTAAATTTCTCAATTCGTCTTTTCCTTGTCCCTCATTCAACACTGCGTAGGGAATCACAGGGATATCTAATACATCGAACATCGTCTTCGACATCGCCTTATCCATACAGATTGCACCCTCTAGACAACCACATCCCACATACTTTATTCCAAAAGAATCGAACATTCCAGCGAATTTACCATCTTCTCCACCGAACCCGTGTATCAACGGAAAAACTACGTCAAAACCTTTCAGATACTCGATAATATTACTAATCTCACTTATCTTAGATTCTTTCCAAGTACCATTCTCTAAAAAAGACAACTCACCTTCGAATTTAAACCATCTATTATAGAAATCTATTCCCGCTAATTCGCAAGCGAAAAGTTCCCTATCTACTGCTTCACACACACTTTTCGCAGACTTACAAGAAACTATATGTTCACTCGAATTCCCGCCGAATAAAATCAAAACTTTTTTCAAATATCTTCACCTATATAAACTATATGAAAAAAGAAAAGTATCTTTCTTAAAATCGATGATACTTTTCTAAATATTTCTTAAATAAACAATACCCTTATAAATATTTTGTCCTCGATATCACATAACTTCGCATAGACGTTAACTGATCTGTCGACGACAAATGGCCTGAGTGTTACAATGATGAATGCTGTTATAGAGAACATACAGAAATTTTCGGCGCTCGCAGGAGTAAACGGAATATAATCGGGATATACTTCCCCATCCATAGCAAAGAGAGAAACTATACCAACCAAAAGAAGAAAACTTGCTATGTAATCGATACCCTAACTTAGTCAACTAATTATAATGATAAAAATACTTTTAAATCAAGTTTTTATAATTAACTTTACATCCCTAATATACAATGTTTAATGATCTCGATATGCAAGTTTTAACTTTCTTAATACACATATTTTAAAAATTTAATTAACTTTTATACAAGAAAAAAAGTCCACAAAATGGACTTTTAAGCATTTATAATCGATTAAATATCAAAAAAATGGGCCGAAATGTGGGGATCGAACCCACGCATACCGGAGCCACAATCCGGCGTGTTAACCACTTCACCAATTTCGGCATCAACATCTGTATTTTATCAATAAAATGACAAATTTTCAACTATTTTACTACAAAAAAGTTAAATAATAGTGTATAATCGTCTTAGGATGTGATAAAAAATGCAAATATTAAAAGATATATGGGAAAAAATCTGCATCGGATACGGCTATTATTCAGGTTTTATACACAGTATCTTCCCTAGCCAACTAGGAGACCTAGTAGAATACTGTTTAGATATAGCCATCGCTTGCCTCATTATCAAAATGATCGCAAGTGCAGCTTTCCATACGAAGGGTGGAAATGGATGATCTCACTAAGGTGAGTTTTTTTCTTCCTCAAAGATCAACTTTGTTATGCGTATGCCCTTTATCCTTAGATTAGCCTTTAACTCCTCATCTTGTATGGAACTCAAATAATTCCGCGTAAAGATTTCGACCGTTTCGGAGAAAGTTTCACCTCTCACATAGTCACAATAGTCATAAGAACATATTTTTTTTATAGAAGTAAGTTTCAAGTAACCCATCTTTGCCCTAAAATTACGTGTGTTTATGTTTTCCAAGTTCATTTCATTTTCTTGAGCTTTAACGTTGACATTTAAAATTACAAAACCTAGAAAGACAAATATTATAAAAGACGCCACCACTTTTTTCATATGATTCACCACTATTAGTGTGACGTCTAATCGGTTTTACTTTCGTGGAAATAATTGGCTACTCTTCTACTCCGAACAATTTGTTTAACAAGACTGTCGATGCAAAGCCAAAAGCTAAGAATAAACTAGATGAAATGAGCTCGATACCTTTAGCCACAGCAAACACGTTCATAAATAATCCGATTATAGAGAAAAGTGCAAAGACTACGATCATCATATATGTAAATGCTCGGTGTTTTTTAAAGAGATAAGTTATAAACTTCGCAGTCAAGACGACGCCTATTCCCATTCCTATAAAAAACGGTACTAGAACCATGATACTTCTAGGCATGTCGGTAAAAGTCAACAAACTCGCGAGAGCCGTTATTATTCTCTCATAATATCCGAGCACCATTAAAAGTGCGGTCCCACTTATCCCAGGAATGATCGTACTCGCCGCATCGACTAATCCACACATGACGAGTGAAATGAATTCGTGCAAGTATGGCTCCTCAGTGACGTCGTTCGAAGAAAAGCCGACCGTATTCAATAGAATCAAAAAAGTAAAGACAAAAGTACATAAGGTTACTCTTTTAAAAGTCAGATCATAATTTTTAACGTTCTTTATGATCGGAAATACTCCTGGGATGACCATGCCGATAAAGAACATGAGGGTCTTAGTGTAATAGTTCGTCAAAAGATACTTGATGACATTACTTCCGAGGACGATTGCCAAAAAGACGCTTATTCCTATGATTGTCATAAATTTTGCATTCTTCTTTAATTCTTTCAAACTAGATAGACTAGCAACTATCCTTTCATACAAGCCGAAGCATATCGCCAAGACAGAACCACTTACTCCTGGCATTATTTTTCCAAAGCCGACTAAAAATCCTTCTATAAAAAGTTTTATATTTCCCATAACCATTATTCTCCTACTTAATTATATTTAAAATCGACGATAATAATTATTAAAATCTTGCACATACTAAAATGAAAGAAGGGATACTTATGTTAATAATCGTCGGATCGAGAAGAGATGGAAACAGTTTAAAACTTGCCAAAATGGTCAAGTCAGAACTCGAAAAAGAGAGATTATCGGTCGAAATGATCGTTCCCGGTAACCAAAAGATACACATTTGTACAGGGTGTATGGACTGTGATAAAAATGGAGTATGCGACTTTACAGACGACATGAAAAACAATATCGAGAAAATAAAAAAAGAGAACACTCTCATGTTCATCACGCCGACTAGATGGAACTTGCTCTCTGGGGACATCAAAATATTCATGGACAGATTGAACCCTCTTTATAGTTCGCAAGGTTTAAAAGGAAAAAAGATGATCGCAGTTTCTATTGGAGCAAAACCTAAAGATGTCTACAGTACCGAGGCTAGTACTTTCTCCTTGAGAAACTTTGCCGAAGCATCGGGAATGGACTGTGCGCTGAGCAAAAATTTCGACGAATGTCGCGATGCGAACGACGTATTATTGAAAAGCAGTGAAACAGAAGAATTTCTAAAAGAAGTTAAGATAATCGCTCAATCAAATTAAAAGAAACAAGTTTTTGTTTCTCCTAATTTTCAAAGTCTATGTGAATGCTTCCAGTCCCACCTTCGATTTTGATACGATTAGATCCGTTACCGTAGTTATTTATGTTACGCTCTCCATCTATAGTTATAGACCCTATTCCCTTCTTAGCCGTGATAGAATAATCTTCTTTACTTCCTAACAGTCTAATTTTTACAGATCCGATTCCCGAATCTATATCGCTATATCCTTCTAGATAGGCTTCTATATCGACGCTTCCTACGTCCGATTCTAATTCTAAGTTTCTCAGGTTAGAATTTTTTATGGTCATCTTCCCTGCTCCACCGTCGAGGTCGATACGCTTAAAATCACAATTTTCGATCATCAGACTTCCAGCACCTTGCTCAAAATCGAAAGAATCTAACGTCAAAGCATGAAAAACAGCTTTTCCTGCTCCCATTTCTACGTCGAGCTCAGAAAGAGAATGATCTTTAGGAATGTAGATTTTTATAGACCCGTTGGAATAATTCCAAAAATTATGATCTTTTTCCTCGATTTTTAAAATGCCATTCTTATTTACAAAACGCACTCTATCCTCTGTATCATAATTCTCGATTTTAAAATCTTTTCCCTCTAGAACCTCCAAACTTATCGAATGAAGATCTACTTCTATTTTTGAAACATCCTTAAATTCGCTTTCTCCTAAAGGATACTCTTCATTTGTATGTGGTCTATCGTGGGAAAAATCGTCGAAGAATTGACTCGAGAAATCGATCAATCCCAAAAATGCACTTACGATCGAGACGATTATGATCACTGCCAAAGTTATAGCAAAAACCTTTACACCTTTCTCAAAGTTCGTCATTTTATATCGATGCCTCCAAACATTGCAAAAGCTTCGACATAGATAGTCTTTGCTCTCTTGTCCTTTTCTCCCTTTCGATTGCTCGATTTGACTAGGTTTTCGACTCCACCGAAGACCTTATTAGCTTTAACTTTAACCTCTACGTCATCCGGGACGAGTAAATCCACCCCGCCAAATATCGAACTTATCTTAATGGTAGCTTCGTCTTTGATTTTAGCATCCCGTATGTCCAGCAATACGTGACCGAAGGCCGTATCGACTACAGCTCCTTTAAATTCGTAGTCGATCACTCTCTTCTCATCCGCGAACATGCCTACGATACTTTCTAAATCCTGTACTTTTGCATCGCTTACCTTCTTTTTAACATTATTGTCGAACACTCCATCTAAAATTATAGAGACTCCTATAAAAATTATTATGAACGGCACGATGAGTTTCAATATCAACCTAAAACTGATAAAATCCTGAGCAGCTAACAACAGTGCAATTCCTATCAATAGCCACATGATAGAATCTTTCACGTCTTTTCCACTCAACAAATTCAATAGAGACGGTACTATAAAGAACAGAGTCCACCAGCCTCTAAAGAAAATGTTTATGTGGGCAATTCCAAGCGAATTTACCGCTATTACCATTCCTAGTAAGATCAAAATCGTTCCCCATAGAACTCTCGATAAATTTCTCAACTAAATCCTCTCCTTTATACACCTAATTTTAACAGATTATAGAAAAAAAATCTATTCAAAATAAATTTGAATAAATCTGTAGTTCCAATACTATCTTTTTTTTAAAAATCTTTTTGTTGCAATATTTAAGAATATTAATATTGGAAATGAAATAAGAAAAATCATGATTTTAAAATTACTAAACATAAATAACCCTAAAATTGTCACTAAAATAAATATTACACTTTTATTCTTGAAAACATTAATTAAAAAGATAACTACTAAACAAAGAAATATATCAAATAAAATCTGTATCGCTATGAAATGAAGCGAAAAATCTATACTTTTAAAAAACATTATAAATACAAATCCGACGTGCAACAAATCAAACATAGCAATTAAAAAAATTGATGTAACTAATTTTGAAATTATCCACTTTTTTAGTTTAATTCTTAAAAAAATAAAGTCAAATGTATAATATATTTCATAAGTATAGAAAGAATATGTTAAAAATATAATCAAAACTATTTTATAGACTAATAATAATTCTATACTATCGATGCAACCCACGAAATGTATAGTTGCATCATAGTACATCTCTTTTTCGTAATGTCATTCTGTATAATATAAACTTACATATGCCATATAAAATTAATAGTTCTATCATCGAACAAAGTAACTCTAGTGTAAAAGACTGATATTCGATATTTTGAAAATAATATGGAAATAGTAAATATAGGCTATAAAAATTTTTTATTAATATTTTATAATCAGTTGCGAGTAGAAATGAAGAAATTATAACGAAAATCAAAATGGTAATTAAATATTTTTTATTAAGCTCTAGTAATAAATATATAATTACGTTTAAGATAATCATAAATAATAATTCTCTAAGTATTAGAACTGGCAAATATACTATATAAGGAACGGAGGAAAACATATAATCAATCATATTAAAATTATTTGCTGATAATAGTACAGAACCAGATACAGCCAAAATTAAATACACTATATAAAGATAAATTGTCATACATATAATATCTGGAATATAAGTTAGCAAAAGTTATCTTTTCTAATCACGCTCCTGGTTAAAAAAGATAACTCAAAATTTAAAAGAAAAAAGCGCCTCGCGCTTATTCATTTTTACTTCCATGCACTTGCTACATCACAGTTAGAACTGTATGGACTTGGGTTAGGCATCTGCATGCTCGTGATGAAAGGTATCTTAAAGGCACTTCCAAATGCGACGCATGTACCAGGCTGTAGGCTCGACATCTTGTCGATGATATCGGCACTGATGTTAGGAAGCATCTTCTCGATATAGTTCAAGTCGGCCGGATGGGTCATCTTAAAGATCATGAAGTTAGAAACCTGAGCTATAACTGTATCGCTTATCTCGACTGGTCTTTGAGAGATTATGTCGAGTAGAACTCCGTATTTACGCCCCTCCTTAGCGATACGGTCGAATATGTTATAACCGATCAAGAATAAATCGTTATCCTTTTGGACGTATCTATGAGCCTCTTCTAAGAAAAGGTGGAACGGAATAGCTGCTCTATTAGGCCTACTCTTCGCAAAGTCGAAAAACATCCTAGAGAAGATTTTAACTAACACTTTCGCCAAATTGTCGTCGACGCCCTCCAAATTGATGTTGACGATCTGACAACGATTATTCTGTTTTACTACTAAAGAAGTTATATATTGTTCCAAAGATATGAAATCTGGATACATGAACAACTCCTTATTAGGAGAATTTACTATGCTGTGTAACCTAACCAACAATACTGTCGAAGCATCTCGCAATGAATCGTTTTCTTGAAATCCTTCACTTATCAAAGTAAAGTTCAAGGCTATCTCTAAATCCTCTATAGTAAAATATTGTGTATCGTTCGGCAAAGACTCTTCTAAAGAATTGTCGAGATGAGAATTCAAATATTCGTTGATCAATACAGACTCGGCGAAGTTACCATTCCCGTCGATCTCAAAACAGTCCGCAAAACTTCTAGTAAACCCTATTCCCTGAATAGGCGTATTATAGTTGAACTGAGGAGTATTCGTGTCGTGGATGATCTTAAATATCTCGTTCTTCTTACCGGCACTCGTTTTATTTGAGAAAAGTATCGCCATTATAGCCTTAGCGATCAAATGGTTCTTGACCTTAATAGAAAACTCGTCATTTTTAGCGAAGACTTTAACGAGCTTCAACGTTCTTTCTAATATAGTCATCTGTGAATGTTCAGTCGCATTGAGCATCAAAGCCAAGTCGTCCAAAGTCAAAAGATAGATCGGCAATCTCAAATCCTCGTCAGAATCGGCCTGCTTATTCGAAGTTATAAACTTATAGTTATAGTTAGAATTTATCTGGTTGATATTTGCAAAAGCGTTCTTATATTCTCCATAAGCATCGAAGATCATGAGGTTTGCATTATACACAGGCATATCAGGATTAGCGAATATATTCTGTATTATTCTAGCTGTACCACACGATTTGCCTGAACCAGAAGAACCTAAAATAGCAAAGTGATTAGAAAACAGTTCGTTGATTTTAACGTATATAGGATAGTTGTTATAAAGCGGACTATATCCGAGCAAAAAATTATCGGGAGCTTTAGTTCCTATCAATGCCTGGAGTTCTGCCTCGCTTATCATCCTGACTTTAGAGTCTAAACTAGGCTTCCTTATTATACCTGTTCTAAATCCTCGCTCCAAGAATTCACCCAAGAATTTTATATCTACACTCTCTCCGTGGATATCCTTAACTTCTCCTAGTATTCTCGTACCGTTGTTCTCAAAAACGACGTGCATGTTCATGAGATCGGGCAAAACTTGTCCTGTTTTGTTTATTGCAACAGTCGCAATGTTATCAGTAATTTTCATTATGTTTAAAAACACACTAACCATCCCTATTCTTTTTATATCATATAGCCAAATTATAACATACAAAATCCTAAAAAAAAAGTAGAGAGTTGATTTAAATTTCATTTTTACATCATTTAAGCTCGAATAAGTTAATGAAGATATAGCAATAAACAATTATCGGTGTTAAAATAATGGCAGATGGGAATGATCACAGATGATCGACATAGGTACAGATATAGTTCAAATTAAGAGAATAGAAAAAATCTCGACAGACGAAAAACTCCTTCAAAAAATTTTCACCGAACGCGAAATTGCATATGCTTCTTCTAAAGCTAACAAGGTTGAAACTTATGCTGGGATGTTCGCCAGTAAAGAAGCTACTCTTAAGAGCTTAAAAAAGGGATTAGAAGGATGTCCATTAACCGACATCGAGATCGTTCACGAGGATGGCATTCCATTCATAAAACTGTATAACGACATAAAAAAAGAGACAGAGGCAAAAAACTTATCGCTTAAAGTATCTATCTCTCACGATGGAGACTATGCCATCGCGACAGTCGTAGTTTTCAATCGTTAAATACTTCTTTAAACTTGGCAAGCGAATCGTCCCAATCTTTATATCTCTCGTCGCCCCTATGGTCGACGAACTTTTTTTCTTTGAGTACTTTGCCGATATATTCTGTCACTTTCTTTGCTCCACTATAATTCAGATGATCTCCTCTATCAGCCGTATCGGTCTGCCAATCAATTTTGACGTCGATATCCAGATTAAAATCGATATATTCTAGACCGTGTTCCTTTGAAAAATCTTTCATTCGGACATACTTAGCATAATTGTAACTTTTCATACTAGGCGTACTCAGAAGCACGACTTCGATATCGTTTTCTTTACAAAGATCTAATATCAATTCGATATAGTACTTATCTATATCTAATATTTTTTTCTTCTCTTTCTTTTTCTCCATATAATCCTTTATATCTGTCGGAGATTTTACTTTATCAGTTCCTCTGTACCCTTTATTGTAATTGATCCAAGAATACTCTGGCTTTTTAGTAAAATCGTTCCATTTGAGAGATTTCCACCTGTTGTGATAAGTTATGACTGGCAGATACCTAGAGACTTTCGCCTTTAATGCACTACCTACACTGAATTCTCTAAAAAAACCGTTTGATTCGATAAAGACGATAGATGGTTTTTGTGTATCTAAGGCTTTCAATAGATATTCGTAAGAATCATAAAGTCTTTGAGCAGGAGTCGACAAGTCATAAGAAGTAAATCCATGATCTTCATAGAGCTTCGTAGGCAATATAGATGTATATATCAAGGAATCTCCTATAAACAAAGCATCGATCGTATTCTTTTTTTCAGCTAGTATTCCGTTTGCGTCTGGCATATACATACCAGATTCTTTGTCGTTGTTCTTCGGTCTTACGATTAGAGAAGTAAGAATTAGCAACACTGTCAATATGGATAAAAACCCGATGGCTTTAAAAACATTTTTATGCATAATACTCCTCCTAATAATTCGCGTATATAGGATCTATAGCTTGATAGCCTGGTCCATAAGCTCCGAATATTACGACGAACATTATGAGGCTCAGATATAATATCCAACGTGCGACTATATTCATGTTTGAGACCTTTTCTCTCACATCGATATCTTTTTCTTTGAGCAAACTCATGACAAATACGACTAAGATACTAATCCCTAAGACGACAAAATCATAACCGTCTAATCCTAAATTCATCAAGGTTCCATCGAAGACATTTTTCAAAGTAAATCCTTTAAATATCGAGAAAAATAACCTAAAACCATCACTCAAGGTAACTGCCCTAAAGAACAGTTCTCCTATTACTACGAGTAAAAATAATTTCACGAACTGAAATGCCCTATATAGCTTTTTGGTTCTATCGATATGAAACTTATCGCTTAACTTCTTCATATAAGGCTCGAATAAGTTACCCAATATTATGAGAAAAAGATGATATACTCCAAAAAATATGTAATTCCATCCTGCCCCATGCCATAGTCCGTTTAACAGCCACACGGCAGAAAGAGCTATGCTACCAGTCAAAAGAGGTCCGAAGTGGTTGCCGAGTTTATGCCTCGCTTTTACTGTTAAACTCTTCATTTTTTTAGCTAAACTGACCGGATAAAATATATAGTCTTTGAACCATGCACCCAAAGTGATGTGCCATCTCGCCCAAAATTCCGAAATATTTTTAGAAAAGAACGGCTGCCTAAAGTTTTCCGGTAGCTTTACTCCAAATATTTCGGCACTTCCTATTATGACATCCATCGTTCCAGAAAACTCCATATATAACATTATCGTATATGAAATTGCTCCAAACAAGACGACGAATCCACTATAACTGCTGCCCGTTGCAAACACACATTTGACTATAGGATTTAGTCTATCGGCTATGACGATCTTCTTGAAAGATCCCCATACCATCCTTTGTAACCCAAAGCAAAGATTTTTATAAGTTATATTATTACCTTCGAAAAGACTACTGTCCTTGTCATAGCGGGCTATAGGTCCCTCCATAGTCTGAGGAAAAAAGGACAGAAACAACGCCAACTTATAGACTTTCGTTTCAGCTTCTATCTTACCAGTAAAGACATCGATCATGTAAGAAAGAGCCTCCAAAGTATAGAATGACAATCCTATAGGAGCTATTATCTTACTTATTTTAAACTGATAATCCGATCCAAACCACGCAAAGATAGAGTTTATATTCCCTAAGAAAAAAGGCATGTATTTATATGCGAAAAGAATAGCTACCTGAATGAGAATAGATATAACTAAGACTCTTTTTTTCTTTAATTTGAATTTTTGTTTTACTTCCTTCTTGTCGATGTCTTTCTTTTCTTGTTCTAAAGCACAATCTGCATCATACTTCTTTATCACTAAACCGTACAGAAAACAATGGATAGTGGTAAACAAAAGACACAACAACAATTTTCCACTTATTATGAAAAAGAAAGCATAACTCGCGACTAACAGACACACCCATCTATATTTTTTTAGAAATATAGAATATACTACGACAATAAATGGCAATATAAGAAACAGATACGTGTTACTTAGATAGCTCACTTTTATTCATCCTTTTGCAATTTAGTAATAAGCTTCCATAGACTTTCGACTGAATTGAAATTGTTAGGTACTATCTCAATAGTAGGTATCTCGACGTCGAATTCGTCTTCGATTTCTGAAACTAAAGACAAAATAGTCAAAGAATCCAAGTAATGACCGTCTACCAAATCCTTAGTATTTGCATAATCCACATCAGGATTCAATCCCTCTAAAATCTCTATCAATTTTTCCATGTTATTTACCTCTTTCTAACTAACCGTTCAAACTGCTCGTCTTAAACGATCCTCGAACTTCTATTATTTTTTCTTGTATTTTTACGAGCACCCTCGGAAGGTCTCTCGACAAAAATAACGATATTCCTTCAGTCGAGCAATAAGCACCTGCATTTTTAAAGACGATCAGGTCCCCGATCTGTAAATTTTTATTTTGAAAATTTTTCACGAGTATGTCGTTTATCGTACAGAGTGACCCACAAACTATATATGACTCGTTTCCATCTCTCTTCGGAACTACTTCATTATGAGGTACTTTGATCGCCATAGTTTGACCATAATACGCGATGTGATTTATTCCCCCGTCTACAATAGCGTAAGTACCTGTCTCGTTTTTCTTCAAATCGACCACTCGTGTAATGTACTCGCCACACGACGCTGCAATGCTTCTCCCTAGCTCTATATTTATCTTCCTATTTTTAATAGTCTTCTTTAAAATTTCACTAAACCCCTTTAAGAACGACTCTTCATCAAATTCGTCGCCTTCGAAATAATAGACAGGAAATCCTGGTCCATATTCAAATTCTTCGATTCTTATATCATACCTATGCTCCAACTCATCGATATAAGTATTTAGTTTATCGAGCTCTTTTTCCAAAATAGAAAGCGAATGCCTCTGTGTTTTAGAAAAATACTGAATACCGACGATTTTAATGAACTCATCGTCGTTTTGGTCGAGTATGCTCTCGAGATTTTCTTTGCACATACCGAACTGGTTCCCACTCGTAAGGCGAAGTAACACTTCTATAGTCTTACCATATTCTCTACATAACTTACTCAAAAGATTCCACTGTTGTAAAGATTCTATCGTAAATCGCCTAGGTATCTCTCCATTAAACATAGCCCGCATAGAAGCTTCATCTTTATAAACTCCTGAGATGACCATCTTCTCATATGGAACTTTTCCCTTTACTGCTATCTCATACTCGCCGAAAGAACACAACTCTAACGCGTCCACATAGGGATGGACAAATGGCATCACAAAAGTATTAGCTTTTACAGCATACACGATATTTACGTTCTCGCCCAAATAGTTTCTTAAGTATGCGACTCTATTTTCGAGGATGTCCACATCATACACATATACTGGAGTCTGATGCTCGCTTACAATTTTTTCATAATCCATTTTACTTCACACCTTCTAAAAGAGCTCTTCTATCGATCTTGCCGTTTTTAGTCATCGGCAACTCCTCGACTTCGACTAACTTAGTAGGAACCATGTATACAGGCAGAATTTCTTTCATCTTAGAATGTAATTCCTTTTTATCGATCTGCCCGACGTAGAAACCGTACAGTTTATTCTTATCTTCATCGAACAACACACATGCTCTAATCACTTCATCGAAACTCATCATAGCCTTCTCTATCTCTTCTAGTTCTATTCTATGCCCTTGGAATTTTATCTGAAAGTCTCTTCGACCTTTAAAGACGAGTTCTCCATAGTCGTTGTACTCCCCTAAATCTCCCGTTTTATACATGAGCTCTTTATATCCTGTCACAGTCGGATTTAAGACGAATGCCTCGTCTGTCTTTTCTTTGTTATTGTAATACCCCAATGCTAAGGCCGTCCCGGATACACAAATGTTGCCGACAGTATGACTGGATTTAATCTCTCTTCCCTCATCGTCTAAGAGCATAACTCTCTCGTTAGGAAAACTTTTCCCGATCGGAATACACTCCTCGTATTTTCTATTTCTATCGATTATGTGATAAGTACAATTGCACGTTATTTCCGTCGGACCGTAGACGTTTATAAACGAAGCATTCGGTAACTTTTCCATCCACATTTTCAAATGCTTCATAGGCATTACTTCGCCAGAAAAAATTACTTTATTCACAGACTCTGGAATTTTATAATCTAGCCCGTGGAAAGTCGTCACTAAACAAAGTGCTGAGACAGCCCAAGTCAAAGTAGTCGCTTCGTTCTCGACCAAATAATCTAATAACTTCGCCGGATTCGAAAAATACTCTTTTGGAATTAAAAGTAAAGTGGCTCCTATTTTGAATGCCGAAAATATATCTTTGACAGAAACGTCAAAATCTAATGGAGCTTGATTCGCGATGATGTCATCTCCATTAAAGCCAAATAGCTCTGTAAAGTGCCCTATAAAATCGATGACAGACCTATGAGAAATCGCAACACCTTTAGGAATTCCTGTCGAACCTGAAGTAAAGTTGACATAGAGAGGATCATAATCGATTGAAGCATCTCTTCTTTCTTTTAGCTTCGAATCATCTTTCTTTTTAAGTTTCAACTCTCTCACGTTTACGACAGATACTCCTTCGAATACTTTCTTAGCGTATTCTTCGTGCTCGTCGTCGGTGATGACGAGTCTGCTATTTAAAACTCCCGCTATGTCGTGAATTCTATTCTCCGGAAATTCTGGATTGATGAGACTGTAGAAGCATCCTGCATACACACTCGAAAAGAAGGCGATCAAAGTATCTATCCCTTTATCCATGAATACTATTACAGGCTCCCTCACATCGATCTTTTCAGAAATGAAAGTGCCTCCGTTTTGACAAGAAGAGACGAAATCCTCATAGGTTATAAAGTCATTCAAACACTTAATGGCGACCTTTGTAGGAACTTTCTCTCTCGCGTTTTCTAAATAATCTAATACGTTATACATCTACAGCTTAACCTCCATAATTTTAAGTGTTATTATAACACACATATCATTAATATTCCATAAATTGCTGCAACCTTGACATACCAAGTTTACGTTTTGTCAAACTTACAAAATCATTATAACTCGCTTGAAATCATATGTAAAGATTTTATGATAGCTACCCAAACATAAAACGCAAAAGAAAAAATGCTATTTTAGCATCTCTAACTCTGATTACTTTCGCCAGTTTTATAATCTATTTCTATCCCGTCTTGAACGTTATATACGAAGATGTTGAATTTGAGTCCTCTTCCTTCATCTTCCACCGACTTAGCTTCCATAAGTATCCCTCTCGCGACCAGTTCATCATCTCTAAATATGGGTGTAACTCTATATAAGACGTGATTATTAGTATTTTTAATATACTCAGCTACTTCGTTTTCCTTGTCCAACATGACACCTATGTTAGTCTGCCTAGTACAAGTGATCAAGTTTTTTTCATTAGCATTTTCTCCAGTAAGCTGATATCCGATCAGATGACACCTATTATAAAGATACTTACCTTCTACTATATCGTACTTTACTGTTTGCCAACCGGAGGGTTTCACCATTCCGATGCTTCCTCTTTCGGTTGTAGGCATCAAATCTTTCCCTATATTAGAGACTGCTGGGCCACATCTTCCAAATCTGTCTAAATTGCTATATTTTTCGAAGGATCTACTGACATTGTAATCATCGAAAGAAAAATAGGGCTCATTCTCATTGACGACGACATATTCGAAACCTTCATACTCAGGTATTTCTTCTAAATTATAATTGGGAACCTCGCCTTTAAAAAACGTTTCGAAAGCCCAGCTTTCCCTAAAAAAGTTTTCGATATCTCCTTTAAAGTTTACGATTACCAGTGCTACTATCAATATGAACGGAACGACTGTTTTATCTGCGTGCTTTCTCTTTGCCACATCATCACGACCTTTACTCTATGAACAGTATACCATGAGTGTCGACAAAAGAAAAGAAAGTAAGAACGTATAGCACCCTAAAACATTTTATCTACATTATCTGGAACCTTGTCGTCCTGTATGGTCTTGATGATTTTACTCTTAGTCTCATCGCTGACGCTTTTTCCAGTTGCCTTCGCGAGGGTATCTATCACCTCGTTAATGGTAGCTTCATCTTTCATATTCCCATTCGAAAGCTTTTTGGCGAGATCGATGATCGTCTGTTTTTTAACTTTCGTCCTCTTTTCAACTTTTTTTAAAATTTCATCATTCATAAAAATTACTCTCCCATAGAAATATATGAGAGAGTATAATTTATGATTATTCGTTTTTAAGAATTTTTTCGATAAGATCGTAAAGTTTTTCCATCGAACTTTCTTTATCCAGTTCTTCTAGTTTATCGATCATCTTATCTAAATGAGCTTGGCTATTACACAATTTCTTCAAAGTTCTCGAAAATTTAAAGAAGTGAACAGCATTTACGGCATATCCCCTTTTTGTCAGGAAGCGAATGTTATCCTTCTCTTGACCTCCAGAACTTCTGATCAACACCATCGGTTTATGGAAGCACAGACACTCTGTCACAGTCAAACCACCTGGTTTAGTTATTACGAAGTCCGAGATGATCAAATACTCCGGTCCGTTCGTTATAAATCCTAAGACGTGTATGTTGTTAGCTTCGTGTCTTTTAGCCATACCCTCCGCCCTTTTTTTCAAATCTTGGTTTCTTCCACAGACGAAGAAGACGTCAGCATCTATTCTGCTCTCTATCAAAGTCAAAAGATATGGAAGAGTCGTAGACGACCCGTTCCCACCACCTCCATAGAAGAGTATGATCGGTCTTTCACCAGTGAGTTTAAACTTCTTTAAAAGCTCACTCTTATTATAAAGACTCCTCGTATACTTGCTAGACACAGGTATTCCAAAAGTATGGATTATCTTTGCATCTATTCCCCTTTTAATCAAGGATCTCTTTTCCTCGACGCTGTTAACGATGAGGGCATCTTCGCTTTTATACGAGTCGAGCCATATTCTATGAGCTCTATAATCGGTAACCACACTTACTAAGTGACAGTCTAATTCTCCTTTATTTTTAAGTTTACTTATATACGTCGCCGCCGTGAAATGCGTTGCGATTACGATGTCGGGATCGAAATCAAGTATTATCTTCTTGATCTTTTTATTGCTCACTACTTTTGATTGCAATTTTGCACTCACATTCCCTGCGACGACGTTGTCTGTAAGGTAATATATTGCATTCCAAAGCCATGGAAATTTAAACATCACATTGTTGTAAAATTTATTTGTGAACGTTCCTAAAAACGGTGCAGCATATTGTAAAATGTCGATTTCCATAACTTCATATTCACCTGAATCGGTAAAATAATCGTCGATATATTTTGCGATCGACTTGTGACCAGTACCATAAGTTGCGTACATAACCAATAATTTTTTCTTCATCTTATCGTTACTCCTAGTACAATTATATACATAAAATGCCAATATTACAATTCTTATTTGACTTATGCTCGATTTTGATGATATGATTTTTATAGGTGAGAGTTATGGATTTAACTAGCAAGCAATTATTAGTTCTAGATTTTATTAAACAGTTTATCGCAACTCGTGGTTATTCTCCTACTGTGAGAGAAATAGCAGATGGACTTTGTCTTAGGAGCCCTGCGACAGTCCAAAATCACCTTAAAAGACTCGTTTCTAGAGGCTTAATAAAGATCGACAAGAGAAAGTCTAGGACGATCGAGCTTCTCGTCCAAAATGAATATTTAAAAGATTCAAGCGAGAGCATAAACGTTCCAATACTCAAAGAAGGCCCAGACTCAATTCCGACTGAAACTTTAGAAATACCCCTTTTCTTATTAAACGATTACGATCCCAAAAACATCTATATATATAAAGAGAATAGATCGATTTTCTTAGTCAACATCAGCTTAACTATAAAAGAAAAACCTTCCGTCGTCATAAAAGGAAATACCTACTCATTCGAAGAAAACCCCAAAGATGTCTCTATATTCGGAAACGTCATCGGAGAATACAGATTTTATTAGACTGCCAAAGTCTTTTTTTTGCTTCAACGCCGTGATCGGAATAACATAAACGCCCTCTCTTAATTCGACTATAACAGCTGATGATTGCTCCAAACATTTTTAGTAATTCTTGTATTTCAGTATCGATCAACGTTTCCCATGAAAAAAGAGACATACATTCGTCTCTTTTTACTTGAAGTTTAATATATTTATAGTTTTATTGAGAAGGATAAGTTTATAGGTTTATTTATGTCTTTAATTAATAACCAATTATAAATTTATATACAATATATTATGTTTTGTCTTTTTTAAGTATGACTTTTACTTCTTTTATTTTATCATCTATCACTTCCATTTCGTGATTACAGTATATAAAACTTTTTAGTAATATAAGTGTTGACAATGTGAAATGTTCGTGAAGTTGTCAATTGTTGGTAAAAGTGTAAATCTTATCCAAATAAGAAGTATTATCTTTTTACTATCTAAATTATCTACATAATAAAGGTCATTTTTATCTGTGGAAAAATCGTTTTAGGAGGATAC
>CASRZA010000011.1 GCA_949439935.1 uncultured Bacilli bacterium | reverse complement strand
TTTATTTTTTTATGGTCGAGCTCCCATGTTTTTCAGAAAATACCTAAACTTAAAGTCGGTTTCGTTTGACAGATGTTCTTTAATTTGCTAAAATACTCTTGTTTGTAATTATTTTATAAACCGCACTTGAGAGGTTTAAGAGCCTTTGATGGTCACCTTGCTCGAGGCGAGTCCTAAAAATTAACGATGGGAGGGAAAATAATGAAAGCTATATTCGTTACAGGTGGTAAACAATATTACGTTTCTGAAGGTGACGTTTTATACGTCGAAAAGCTAGATGCTGAAGCTGGTAAAGAAGTCGAATTCGACACAGTCATGATGGTAGATGGCAAGGCTGGTACTCCTTATGTAAAAGGTGCTAAAGTCGTTTGTAATGTCGAAAAACACGGAAAACAAAAGAAGATCGTCGTTTTCAAGTACAATCCTAAAAAGAAGTATCGTAAGACTCAGGGTCATAGACAACCATATACTAAATTAGTAGTCACTAAAATAGTAAAGTAGGCGTCTCATGATCAAAGTTAAAGTTAAACCTGATTTTATTAGCATATCTGGTCATGCCGATTACGATGAATACGGCAAGGACATAGTATGTTCGAGCGTATCTTCGATAGTTACGACCAGTGTCAATGCAATCATGCTCTTCGATAGTGAATCTATCAAGTATAATGTAAAGGAAGGTTTAGTAGAGATTAAAATAATTGAAAAAAAAGATAGTACAGAGAAACTTTTAAAGAATATGTTAAACATGTTCGAAGAGTTGTCTCGCGATTATCCCAAAAATATCAAAGTAGAAAGGTAAGTGAGATTACAGTGAATTTTATGAAACTTAACATCCAATTGTTCGCTCACGTCAAGGCCCAAGGTTCTACTCAAAACGGTAGAGATTCTGCCGGACGTAGATTAGGCGCTAAAGCAAGCGACGGTGAAACTGTAAATGCCGGAAGTATACTTTATCGTCAAAGAGGAACTAAGATTTATCCAGGAACAAACGTCGGAATGGGTAAAGATCATACTCTCTTTGCAAAGGTTACAGGCGTGGTCAAATACGAAAGACTAGGTAAAGATAAGAAAAAAGTCAGCGTTTACGAGAAGTAAGCTTGACAATATTTAAAATACAAGTATAATATAAGATGTATTTAAAGGAAAGCGATGTATCCACATCCACCCGAATTGCCGTTTTGAAGTTGGGCATTGGGTAAAAAGCCAAGATAGAGGAGTTATTAGGACTTCGAAAGCTTTTGAGTGGATGCATGTATTGTATTCACTTTTTATATGATTAATTGATGGAGGTGTGTATTTATAGCACATTTGAGAAAAGATGAACAACCTATTAATGAAAATATTAGGGTTCAAGAACTTATGGTAATCGGTCCGAATGGAGAGCAGATGGGAGTTAAGAAACTTGAAGATGCTTTAACTCTTGCAAATTATGCAGGGTTAGATTTAGTCCTCATGAGTGGAGATTCGACTCCTGCTGTAGGAAAGATAATGGATTATAACAAATTTCGTTATGAAAAGCAAAAGAAAATGAAAGAACAACAGAAGCGTCAAAGAGAGAACACAAAAGAGTTGAAAGAATACCGTCTGACGGCAAAAATCGACATCGGTGACTTCGAGACGAGAAAGAAAAATGCGAGAGAATATTTAGTTAAAGGTCATAAGGTTAAAGGTTCTATCAGATTTAAAGGTAGAGAGATGGCCCATACTGAAATCGGTGCCGAAGTTTTGAATAAGTTCGCATCTGAACTTTCCGATGTAGCAGACATAGAACAAAAACCGTTAATGGAAGGTCGTAATATGTCTATAATACTTGCACCAAAAAAATAAGAAGTAAATTAGGAGGAATTTATTATGCCAAAACAAAAGACGCATAAATCTACAAAAAAAGTGTTAAACGTTAGAAACAGTGGAAGTATCACTTATAAAAAATCTAACGGAAATCATAAGACTGCAAAGGATTCTAGCAAACAAGTTAGACAAAGAAGAAAAGCTGGTTCATTGAGCAAGGGAAATGCTCATAGATTGAAATCAGTAATCTAAGGGAGGTAAAAACATGACAAGAGTTAAAGGTGGATCTGTTGCAAAAAACAGAAGAAGAAAAGTTTTAAAACAAGCAAAAGGATATTTTGGAAGTAAACATAGATTATTTAAGACTGCTCAAGAACAAGTTTTTCACAGTGGTAAGTATGCTTATAGAGATCGCAAGGTCAATAAACGTAATTTCCGTAAACTTTGGATTACACGTATAAATGCAGGTTGCCGTGAAAACGAGATCAGTTACTCTAAATTTATGAACGGATTAAGTTTAGCTGGTATCGAGATCAACAGAAAGATGCTTTCTGAACTTGCTATCGACAATCCAAAAGCATTTACAGAGTTAGTAGAAACTGCAAAGACAGCGCTTAAGAATAAACCTGTTACAAAGGTTGTAAAAGAAGAAAAAGAAATACCTAAAAAAGCTAAAGAAGTCAGAGAAGAAGCACCAAAGAAAGAAGCAAAAGAAGACATCTCTAAGCTTACAGTTGCAGAATTAAAAGAACTTGCTAAAAACGCTGGCATCGAAAATTATACTAGCATGAAAAAAGCTGAATTATTAGATGCATTAAAGTAAAAGACTATAAGTCTCCATCGAGAGACTTTTTTCTTTACATTAAAAATAACTCATTTATTGAACTTGAATTAAAATTAAGTTATAATAAGTCTATAAGTAGAATAGAGGAAAAAATATTATGGTATTTCAAGTAAGAAAAGGAGACACTATTAAAGAGTATGAACTAATAGATGTCGACAGAGAGAAGTTAGAAGGTTTAAAGGCTGAGATTATGGATAAGTATAGTAAAGTTACGCATTGCGAATATATAGATCATTCTATTCCTATAGAGTCTAGTACGATCCATAATTTGAGCGTTGAACCGTTTCCTTATGAGGAGGGAGTGCCTTTATTTAGAATAAGTGTTGACATAGTTACGGTGCCACATGCAGTCGATGCAATAAACGGTGCATTGATAGGATCTGGAAAGGGGCTAACTGACCTGATGTCTTTGGATGCCATAAAAGATCCTCTCATGTCTGACGATATTTTGGATGAGTTAAGAAGTATTTCTAATCAGTATGCAGAGAACAGTTCTATAGAAGAGATAGTGGTTAAGGTTGTAAAACTTTCTAAAAAAGTGAAAGTGACAGATGAAGAAACTCAAGCTTTATATGATAACTTGAAGTCTTGTATTAAAACTAGAGTAAGGAGTATAGGATCTTTCCCTAAAGATCGCACGATGTAACGATTATTGAATTAATCGTTTTAATTTACTATAATTTTGTTAATAACTTTTTGAAATATGTTTTTCTTTTAGAGCTTTTTTCAGTTCATATGCGTTTAAACCGACGACTGCGCAGATATCTAGAATTTCACCTATGACGAGACCGTAAAGTCCGATGTGACATAGGCTAAACAACGCGATGGATATGGTCTTAAGGACGACGCCTAAGGTAGTCGCGCGGAAGGTTTCTTTAGTTTTTCCTAATGCCTGTAAAGTTCCCGACAAAGGACCTTCTAAGTTGTAAATCATAAAGAAGAAGGCGAGCACTTTTATATAGAGTATTCCGTCACTCGTATTATAGACGAGATTTAGTAAGAATTCGGGGAAGATGAACACTAAAGAGTTAGTTATTAATCCTAAAAGAAAGCTCAAAGTAAGCGACTGTTTCAGTCTTTTTTTGATGTTCGAAGTGTCGTTTTTTTCGTACGATTTGCTTACCTCAGGAACGAGAGCCGTACTTATCGCTTGTACGACGAAAGAAGGTATAATTAAAAGAGGTATTACGTAAGCGTTGTATATTCCATATTCAGTAGTTATAAAGGAGTTAGAATATCCTACGAGTTTTAGGACGTAGGTCAATATTACAGGTTCAAAAAAGTAAAAAATGTTTCCTATGATCCTTCCACCTACTGTAGGTATACATATATCCATGACTTCTTTGGTCGTCTTTATATCCGGCTTTAAATCTTCTTTTTTTATGACAAAGTTTCTTGGCAAGTAGAATAGGAATACTACTATAGATATGAGCTCAGATACTATGCTTAGAAGGATGTACCCGCATACGCCGTATACAGGGCCGTATTCTACCAGTTTTGGAAGAAAAAGAGCGATTATTCCGAGGCGAGCCAGTTGTTCTATGACGTTTGAAACTGTGTGAGGAAGCATCTTCTGCTTACCGAAGAAGTATCCTCTTAAAATGCTCGAGATCGATATGAATGGCAAGATTAAAGACATGGACATAATAGGATACATCGCATTAGGTTCGTCTAAAAGGGTGTATGAGATAAAATGGGCTGAGAATAGGATGATTATCATCATCAAAAGATTTAGAAACAATACTATCGGTGCGACTGAGAATAGGACTTTTTTTCCACGTTTTGTGCCTCGTGCGACGACTGTGCTTATGGCTAGAGGTAAACCTAACTGCGTTAAGGATATGACGAGAGAATAAGTAGGCATGATGAGACTATGTAGGTTTATTCCTTCTGTTCCGATTACTCTCGTAAATATTATACGGATTATAAACCCTAGACTCCTAGTAAGTAAAGAGCCTATGAGCAAAATAAAAGCACTTTTAAAAAATAGACTTTTTTTCATAGTGAAGTATATGCGATAATAAAGTTATTTTGAACTCATTTTCATAATTTCTGAGTAAATAATTTTGACTTAAGCATATCACTATGCTAAAATATTTTTGACAATTTAGGAGGTTTTGACGTGAATAAAAAATATACGATATTAAATGGGAACGTTTTTTTAATGGATCAGGATGGCAACATTTTAAGTAAGGAAGGAGCAGTTCTCGAAGGTGCAGTTTTTGTTACTGACGAAAACGGGGTAAGGGCAATACGAAATGGAGAAGATGTCGAGTCTCAATTAAAGATCGAGAATATGAACGAGAGAATACTAAATGACACAATCTCGCGTTATAATAACGAAATCGATGAGAAATTAACTTCGTTAGCTTCGATGAGAAAAAAACTGGAGAATGCTAAGGGCGGTTGTTATAAAGGTCGACTACTTATAGGTATAATAGTTTTGTTAGCATTTTTAGCACTAGGAGCTTTTGTAACTGGAGAAAGTTTTTATAGGCTGGATTTAATAGCTTCTAGTTGGGATATTATCAGTGCTTTAAAAACAGTCCCGAATCAATTTTTGACAATAGTTTCTATTTGTTCTATTCCTGGTATAATTTATTTTACATATATACTTTGTAGTTATTCTTTTGATAAAAAGAAAGCGAATCGTTTAGAAGGAAAAGTTTCTGCTTTACAACAAGAAGCAATGGAGTTAAAAAAAGAGAGAGACGAGATAAAACGCAATTTTGAAGCAAAAGAAACAGAGAATATCAGATTACAAGGAGAAATGCATTACTTGGATGGATTTAACCAAACATTTGAAGAGAGAGTAATGGCAAGGCTTTCGAGAATTCGCGAGTTAGAAGATTTTAAAAAAGAATTAACTGCTATTTTGCAGGACCAAGAATTTGAGAAACTTCTCATGAATGGCGGATTTAAACCGGAGGAAGTAGGAAAAATAAAAGAGTCTTTGGGCAAAAAATTGCTGATGCAACAAGTAGATAGTAAAAACGGTGAAGCGTGAGAATTTGACCTAAGAGTAAAATCGTGGTATAATTGTATTATCACGTTGAAGAAATACAAGTAGCATGAGCGGGTTCGTCATAGAGAGTCCATGAATGGTGAAAATGGATATGAATGTTCATGTGAATCTAATTTCTGAGTGCATTTAATAGATGCCGTAGTACCTGCGTTAAAGGTATGTGAGTTAAAAAATAGGATGGCACCGCGCGAATGCGCTCCTTATATGGAGTTATTGCGTGGTTTTATTTTGGAAAGGAAGAAGATATTATGATAGATATCGAGATTATAAGAAACAATAGAGAATTGGTGAAAGAGAACATCAAGAAAAAATTTCAAGATGAGAAACTTCCTCTGGTTGATGAGGTCTTTGATTTGGATAAGCAATTTAGAGAAGCTAAACTGGAAGGAGACAACCTTCGAGCAGAGAAAAATAGACTTTCTAGTGAAATAGGTGGTTTGATGCGCGAAGGAAAAAAAGAAGAGGCCGAAATTATCAAGGCAAAAGTTGCATCTAACAACGAAAGAATCGCTGAGTTGGAGAAAAAAGAAGAGGAAATATCTGAGATAATAAAAGAGAAGATGATGACGATCCCTCAGATCATCGACGAATCTGTTCCGATCGGTAAGGACGACAGCGAAAATGTCGAAATCGAGAAATTCGGAGAACCTGTCGTGCCAAGTTTTGAAATTCCATATCACGCTGATATATGTGAGGCATTAGGTGGTCTAGATAAAGATGCTGCTGGTCGTACGACTGGAAACGGTTTTTACTATCTCATGGGAGATGTCGCGCGACTTCACGAAGCAATGATAGCCTACGCAAGAGATTTTATGATAGATAAAGGTTTCACATATTGTATACCTCCATTCATGATAAGAAGCGACGTCGTTACAGGTGTCATGTCTTTTGCCGAGATGGATGCTATGATGTATAAGATCGAAGGAGAGGATCTGTTCTTAATCGGTACGAGTGAACACTCTATGATCGGAAAGTTCAAGGGTCAACTCATTAAAGAGGAAGAGTTGCCGATCGCGATGACATCTTATTCTCCATGCTTTAGAAAAGAAGTAGGGGCGCACGGTTTGGAAGAGAGAGGATTGTATAGAGTTCATCAATTCGAAAAGCAAGAAATGGTCGTTTTATGTAAACCAGAAGAATCTATGGAATGGTATGATAAAATGTGGAATGCATCAGTCGAATTTTTTAGAAATTTGGATGTGCCAGTTCGAACTTTAGAGTGTTGCAGTGGCGATTTAGCAGATTTGAAAGTCAAATCTTGCGACGTCGAGGCATGGAGTCCAAGACAACAGAAATACTTTGAAGTAGGTTCTTGTTCTACCCTAGGAACGGCTCAAGCGAGAAGACTTGGAATTCGTATGAAGACAGAAAGAGGTAACGAATTTTTGGCGACTTTAAACAACACTGTCGTAGCTTCACCAAGGGGACTGATCGCCGTAATCGAGAACAATTATCAAGAAGACGGTTCAATCTTAGTGCCTAAAGCATTACAACCTTACATGGGTGGAATATCAAAAATAACAGAGAAATAGAAATGAATAAAATATAAATTCATATTAAGACGATTATGGATTTATTATTTTCCCATTCAAATGGTGGACTGTAGAAATTGTGTTTCTTTGATGAGACACTTTTTTACACTCAAGTTTATATTGTATGTTGTTTTTAAATAATTTTTGTGATAAAATTAAAGACAATAGGATAGGTATATGAGACATCTATGTTTTGAATGTGCTTTTTTACCGTCGGTGGTAGTTTTACAATATTAAGAACTTTCAGTTATAAACGAGAATAAGGAGCAAGTCGCATGAATAAAATATTTTCTAAAATTAAGCGTCAATGGCGAAAAATAAAATATTTAGATAAAACACAGTTAAGCTATTTTGTAGTGACAGGTTTTATTGGGGCTTTTTGTCTATTTACTGGAGGAACTTATTCATATTTTACGATAACTAAAAATTTAAATGCTGCTACTATTACGATTGCGAAGTTAAGTTACAATTTAACGAGCACTACGGATGGATATTCGAATGGAAGTATCAGTGTTCCAGCAGGTGGTACTACTGTAGTGGATTTAACTTTGGAAAGTTTGAACTCTATCGAAACAAAGTATGTTCTCAACTATAATTCTGCATCTTCTGATGTTAAAGTCTATTATTCACATAACAATAGAAACAACGTACAAGGAATCATAGGACCTACAGGAAGCGATGTTGCTATAAGAGTCGTCATCGTCAATAACGGTGCTGGTGCTGCGAATGTCAATTTGACCGTAAGTGGAGGTTACATTAAAAACACTTTGAACCCGTCTAATATTACTGAAGGATATTTCGAGTCAGACATAACAGTGAGAGCCATTTTGATGGACGAGAGCATGGCAAATTCTATAATCGATCAAGATATTCCTGCAAAGGATGGAGAATATGTATATTTTAGAACTCAGTGTAATGAGAATGCTGATGCAACTTGGAATTCAGAGTCGTGGACTTTAGATTTGGGAGTAGAAAAGCAGGTTGCATGCGATGTCTATTTCAAAAAGATGGGTAGCGATATAGAGACATATTATGGTCTAATAAAGAAAGATGGAACTGTATCTATTACGTCAGAGACACCGAGTGCAGAACAGTATACTTTCGCTAGGACAGAGTGTAATACGAATGCCACTGCAACGTGGGATGAAACGAATAGACAATTGTCGTTATCGAACATAACAGATAAAACGATTTGTACAGGGTACTTTAACGAGAAATAACCGGAATATTTCTGGTTATTTTTTTGGCTAAACTATATTAATGTTAAATGGAGGCGAATAAAATGAAAAGTTTTGTAGATGCCGTAAGCGGAATGCGTATAAAAATGAGCGAATTACCAAAAGTATCTTTAAGTGGATTAGATCGCGAGAGTGAATTAACGATAGGGAGATGGTATTTGCATTTTATAGGTAAAAGCGAAGTAAAAAAAATAACGGAAAGGGATATTAGAAGAGGAATAGAATTGCTGTTAGGCGTCGTAGGATTATTTGAGATGGTCGATTCATGTACTGTAGATAGAGTGTTGGAGCCCATCGACAATCTTTCGTTGCTTATCCGTAGTGAAATAGATTTGATGCTCGTCTATCTTTTTACAATAGAGCTATGTCAACTTCGAGGGTAATCGTCGTCAAAGGAGATAAGACAAGGGAGATTACGTTTAAAGATCAAAGTAACATTTTTACTCGAAAGATCACGTACGATATGAGGTATTACCCGACTAAGGAAGATAAATATTTAACCGTTTTTAGAAAGGCGACGAGATCAAAAGAAGAGGAAGAACCTCATCAAGAGGAACCTGTCGTTCAGACGCGGGCTGAAAAACTTGAGGAAGCTATCGATACCTTAAGACAAGTGAGAAGTTTTTATGTCAGTGATGAAAACACAATCGAAGAGCATAAAAAAGAAATGTAAAAGCGATAGTAAGAAAGCTATGTAAAAGATCTATTTTCGATCTTTTTTTTCAATAACACAATTTTGCCAACTATGCTATAATTATCTAAAGAAGTAGGTGATGATTATGTTAAAAGATATAAAAGGAGTCGGACCAAAAACTTTATCTCTTTTAAATAAATTGGGGATTTATACAGTCGAAGATCTAGTAGACTATTTTCCTTTTAGATATAATACGATCGCTCCAACTAGATTGGAAGAAGGAGAAGTCGTCATAACTGGCATAATCGAAACGATGCCGATGACAACTTATATTAAAAGAAATTTGAATAAACTTTCTTTCAGAATAGAAACCGACGAACAACTCGTAAACGTCACTATCTTCAATAGGGCGTTTATGAAAAATAACTTAAGACGGGGTATGACTGTGACAGTTTTGGGAGAATACGACGAGAAAAGAAATACTATTACTGCTAATAATATCATGCTCAAAGAAATTACTGATACATATATCGAACCTGTGTACCATGTTACAAGTGGAATAACTTCTAAGCTAGTCGGCAATTTGGTAAAAAATGCTTTAGATACTAATCCTACCATAACAGATTATATACCCGAACATTTGGTAGAAAAATATGATTATCCCGATAAAAATTCAGCGACGAGGTTGATTCACAATCCAGAAGATTTGTCTTCCATGGATAGAGCTATCGAAAGATCTAAATATGAGGAGTTATTTAGGTTTATGTTTAAAATAAACTATCTGAAGTCTTGTCGAACGGAAGTAGATGGCTTATTTCGCGATACGTCAGAAGAAAAGGTCGACGACTTTATAAATAGCTTGTCTTTCAATCTGACACCGGACCAGACAAGTGCCATTAGAGATATCGTACGAGACTTGAAAAGTTCGAAGAGGATGAACAGATTATTACTCGGAGACGTCGGAAGTGGTAAGACGATAGTCGCTGTAGCTAGCGTATACTACAACGCGATGAGTGGATATCAAAGTGCGCTTTTGGTACCGACCGAAATTCTCGCGACTCAACATTACTTCAACATTGCGGAGTTATTTAAAAAGTTCGGATTACGGGTAGAACTGCTCAAGGGTAAGACTTCTAAGAAGGAAAGAGAAGTGATTTTAGGAGATCTGGCGAATGGCGAAATAGATTTATTGATCGGAACTCACGCCGTCTTAGAAGACGATGTCGTATTTAAAAATTTGGGGCTTGTCATCACAGACGAACAACATAGATTTGGCGTAAACCAAAGGAGCACATTTCAAAATAAAGGGACACTTTCCGACGTCCTTTATATGAGTGCAACGCCGATTCCTAGGACATATGCCCTAACTATATATGGCGACATGGAGATATCGATCATAAAGACAAAACCGTCTGGACGCAAGGAGGTTAAGACAGAGTTAGCAAAGACTAAAGAGATAAAGTCTATACTCTCAAAGATGCTCGAGGAGATCAAACTCGGACACGAGGTATATGTCGTATGTCCCTTGATAGAGCCTGACGAGGAAAGTACTACGATGGATGCAGTGACTATGAAAGATAAGCTGGATAAAGCCTTTAACGGAAAGGTACCGATCGGGTTGTTACACGGACGGATGAAACCAGACGAAAAGGAGAAAGCGATGCTCGATTTTAAAGAGGGGAAAACTAGAGTTCTCGTCTCGACGACGGTTATCGAAGTCGGAGTAGATGTGCCGAATGCAACGATGATGGTCATATTCAATGCCGAACGGTTCGGACTTGCTTCTATGCACCAGTTACGTGGACGAATAGGACGAAACTCACTCGAATCGACTTGTATTTTGGTAAGCGATAAAAATGCAGAAAGATTGAAAGTATTATGCAATTCATCCGACGGTTTTTACATAAGCGAAGAAGATTTTAAAATGAGAGGTGAAGGCGATCTGTTCGGCGTGAGACAAAGTGGAGATATGGTTTTCAAGATGGCTAATCTGAAAACCGATATAAAGCTTCTGACTGTCGCGAATGTCGATTCGAGCGAGTTTATCGCTCTAAATCGCGAGAACGATTTTGAAGACTACCCAGAGTATGCAAGAATAATCGATGAACTAGGGCATATAGACTAAAAACTATGTTGCCCTTTTTTTGGGAGCAATTTTTTGACATTTTCCTAGTTTTATGATACTATATGTCGACAAAAGGGGGAGAAACTACTATGTCTAATAGTAATGGCGATATTACAACTAAATACCCACTAACTTTACCTGTCGGCCAAAGTACAGGAAAAGTTAAAATTACAGATTTTGCTCTATTGGAGTCTGTTTTGAGTTTTATATACAATAATCCTGGTTTTTATGAATACCATGGTCAGTATTATGGAAACTATTATTTCTTTCCTAATTTTGATAGAAAACTTTTTCACACTTTTGGAAATGATTCGGCATGGGTCGCTGATTCTTCGCCTACATATGGAATAAAACCCGCAATATGTGGCGACTGGTTCAACCTGATATTAGATGAATTTAAAAAGGTCGGCGGAATACCGTTTGGTAGAAGTGACTGTTATTATGCCACTTTTGGAGAGTATCCAGATAATATTGTCACCGGATATAGATTTCATATGCTAAATAAATTGTATAAAGAAGATCAGCTTGTGCAAACCAGAAAAACATATTCTTCAAAGAAGTCAATCTTGAAAGAGTACATATATAATGGCAAAAAGTACGTAGTATATCCTACAGACAATTTTACGAATAAGATTGAGTTTAAATCAGCTTTTGGTTTACATGACGGAGTGGATTATGAATTTATCGAGGTTAAACCTTTGAGATTTATAGTAGATGAAAAACTAGGAATGGCCGTATGTGATAGGGTAGTCTTAGGAGGTATTCCACTCGGAAGATTTTGCGAAGACTTTGAAAAAACGGATCTCTGTCAGCATATGAACTCTAACTTTTTAAGGGATATCCTTCCGCTTACCTCAAGTTTGCAAAGTTTTTTCAATTCAGAATATGAAGAAGACAACGATAAACAGAGTGAACAAGTCGACGATGAAAATAAAATTGAAAAACTGACCGAAAAAATACGCTCGGAATACAAATGTCAAGCCGTTTTAGAGTTAATCGAGGACTATGTACAAAGTTTGTTAAACAAATATAGACAAAAAGCCGAAGATCTTAGAGATGAGATGAATTTTAACAGTTTAAATTCTTTGGTTCTCTCATTAGAACCGATCTATAGTCCAAGAGAGTTAAAAAATCAATTAATCTTGGACTTAGAAGCGATTTTAGAAGAACTTAAAAAGCATAATGAAGATTTAAGCGATTATTATAAAATGATTTCTGCCTTGGACGGGTATCTAACTGTCAACGAAGAGGAAACAGAATTAACGAAAGATATCGCAAGTATAAAAAAATTGATAACGAGATCTTTATGTAGCGATAAGTATCCGTTTAATGACTTGTGGGCACCATTTAATGGAGTCATTCGTGAAAAGTTTTTGAAGATAAGTGAGTTGTGTTAAAGTCGACTTTCGATATTTCTACTGGGAATTTGACTTATCGCCGACCAAATGCAATCGAAACATACGATCAACTAGAACTCGATGTAAGAAAGGCGATGCACCCTTGTCTAGAAAGTCTCTGTGAAAAAGCGAGTAGTATCGATGTAGTTAAGTGCATAATGGAAGCGACTAAAGCCACGGTCAGTGGTATTTATGAGGACGCAAACGATACGGTCGTCAGCATGTATTTAAACGAAATAAATAACATTGCAAAAAGGATAAGAGCATTGATTTCGAAAACTCCAGTCGCCGATAGGGAAGGCTGTACGGAAGAACTACTCGACATATTAAAGACCATCCCTGAGGAAAGTGCCGACATACAAAGATTGATGGAGTTCTTAAGAAAAAAGATCGGACTTTTGAACTCTCTAGAGTTTAGACTTAAAGATTATTTGGATGATATAGACATCCTAGAAGATTTTAATAAAAAATAGGAAGAATGGTAAGATATTTGCTTTAAAGATAGAACGATTCAGTTATTGAAGAAAAAGGAGTGTTTATATGGCTTTATTAAGTATACCTAAAGAAAGAAAATTTGAGATACTTTTAATGGATAGTAATTTTAACAAAAAAATCAGTATTCCTCATATCACAACTTTTGCTGTGTTAGAAGGAATTAGTGTTGAGAAAGATAACGATACTTTTTTTAAACTGATAAATGGCAAAGATTTTATGGGAGATTTCTATTATCTTTCGGAAGATGAAAATTTAGAGGATAATCTTGATGTTTTGAACTTGCTTGGGAAAGATGTTCAACAAGGATATATGCACGGGATAAGACCTTGCTTTTTAGGTGAAAGTTATTCTGCAGTAAGAAAAAATTTTAAGAAACTAAACCCGATTTCATTTTTTAGCTCAGTTTATACTGCTGAGTTTGGCGAGTATGTTCAAGATGCCGTATCTTATGAAATGGGATGTAAATTGAGTAGAGCATATAAGAATGGAGAACTCATCAAACTAAATAAAACATTTTCAAGTGCAGTGGGTGAATTACCTGCATACAAATACAAAAATAAAAAATATGTCATGTATAACGTTGAGAGTATCTTAGGGAGTAATCATTCTCATAAAATATTTCCACATGGTGTCGAATGGTGTGACGGTTGTGTTTTTTTAGAGGTTAAGCCTCTCAGATTTGTGGTTGCTGATTATTTTGATTTTGCGATATGTGAATCAGTAGTGCAAGCTGGAAAACCTGTCGAGTACGATCCTGATAGTATGTCTTTTGAAGAAAGTGCTTTGTCTAAGTATTTAAACGGCACTTTCTTAAAAGATATTTTGCCAGAGAATAGTGAATTATTAGAACATCTCAAAGAAGAAGTTAAGATGCAACATACTAATACGGAAGATATAGCGGAAACTGTAAAAAATATCGATGAACTTTCGAGTAGATTAGATCAGATTCACGAACTCGTGATGTGTCTCGTCGGATCTTTATTAGAAAGATATAATAGAGAATTGGAAAATTTGAAAAGAGATGTAGTCACTTTTGACGCAGTTATGCTTTCTTTAGATCCTAAACCCACTAAGGAAGATATTAAGAATCGACTATTAGAACAATTGGAAAGAATAATACAAGCTTTAAATGGACATTTTGATTATTATTCGGATTATTTTAAAATTTTAGACTTGGTCTCAACAACACATCCATATAGAGCTGAACATAATGTGCAAGAAGGATTAGGTAAGGATTTTAATGCTGTCGATGCCATTATTTGCGCCTTAGATGACACGAGCATGGTAGCTATGAAAAAAAAACTCGGAGATATAAGAAGTGAGTTTACAAAACAGATTCGTAAATATTTAGGTGGAACGCTTAGAATCGAAGATGATGAATTAATTTTTGATAAATTAGCAAACATAAAAAGTTTGGAGAGTTTAGAACTGGATTTTAGAAAACTTTGGCAACCATTTCTTAGGGAACTATGTGACATCGCAGAAGTCTCTGTATTGAAGAAAAGATTAGACGAAGAGTTGATCAACATATGTGAAGGAATTTTTGAGAATGCCAACGATTGTATGATAAGTATGTATTTGAACGAGATCAACATATTAGCGGGAAATATTCGTAGTTTAGTAGATCAATTACCTGTTGAGTCGCGAGCAGGGGAGACGGAAAAACTCTTAGAGATATTGAATGCAAAACCGGAAAAATGCGATAGTACCGATGTGATATTCCGTTTTATGCGAGGAAAATTTGGAGAGCTGTATATAATGTATGAGGGACTCAAAAGTTACATGAGTGAGGTACAAGGAATTGAATCTTTCAAATACCTAAAGTTTGGAGAAAAGAAGAAAGCGCAATAGTTTTCTTCTTTTTATGTGATATTTTTGTGAAATTTTAGGGTGATGGTTGACATAAAAAATTATTAGTAATATACTGGTATACGGTGTCGGTTAGTTGGCTAACCTAGAGGTGAAGTATGTGGAAAGATTTGCGCTAAAGTCTATAAAAGATTTGGAGAATGAGATTTTAAAAAAGAATAAAATGAACTTTTTGGGGAACATCAAAGCAATAAACGTGACTCAAATTCACATCATTAAATATCTTTTGGATAACAAAGACTGCGAAGTTTATCAGAAAGATTTTGAAACTTTGTTAAATATAAGGAAATCTACTATCTCGGGCATTCTTTCTACGATGGAAAAGAATAAAATTATAAAGAGGCTACCGGCAGAGTCTGGAAAAGGAAAGCTCATCGAGCTCACGCCAGAAGTATTAAAACTTGGACGCGAGGTAATATCGAAGCTTAAGGATCTCGAAGACGAACTAGTCGAGGGAATAAGCGAAGAAGATATGGAAGCTTTTTATAGGGTCATAGATAAAATGACAGAAAATATTAAAGAGAAAGGAAATGATAAAAATGATAAAGATGTTTAAAAATCTAAAAAAGAAAGAGATAATCTATTTTTTAATAAGTATCGTATTCGTCGTGGTAGGTGTATTACTCGATTTAAAGATACCGGATTACATGCAGGAAATTACGACACTTTTAACTGCGGGAAATACCGAGATGAAGGAAATCTTAGTACAAGGCGGATTCATGCTCGCATGTGCCTTTGGTAGTCTAGTTTCTGCCGTCGTAGTAGGGTACTTCGCTTCATTTATAGGTACGAGCTTCGAGAAGAATCTGCGTTCGCGAGTATTTAGAAAAGTAGAATCTTTTGGAATGGAAGAGATAAAGAAGTTTTCAACGAGCAGTTTGATCACTCGTTCTACTAACGATGTGACACAAGTAAAGATGTTTATCGTAATGGGGATACAGATGCTGATCAAAGCTCCTATCATGGCTTCGATCGCCGTCAGTAAGATCGCCAACAAGGGTTGGGAATTCAGTTTAGTCACTCTAGTTGGAGTGTTGATCGTACTCGTGATGGTAATCGCTCTCGTCCTTATCGTGTTGCCGAAATTTAAATTATTACAAACTTTGACAGATAAATTGAATCGCATTACGAGAGAGAATTTAACGGGAATCCGCGTAGTGAGAGCTTACAATGCCGAAGAATACCAACTAAAAAAAATAGAAGGTGCCAACGATGAACTCACGGATATGAACTTATTTACAGCGAGAGCTATGTCTTTCATGAATCCCGTCATGAGTTCGGTTATGTCTGGATTGTCTTTGGCGATATATTGGATCGGTGCACACCTCATAAACCAAGCCGAGGTGTTAGACAAAATGGAGATATTCGGAAATATGGTCACATTCTCTTCGTATGCTGTACAAGTCATCATGTCATTTATGATGTTAGTCATGTTGTTCATCATCTATCCACGTGCAAGCGTATCGGCGAAGAGGTTGAACGAGGTGCTCGATACTGATCCAAACGTGAAAGATGGCGAAATAGACGAAGACACTACCGATTTAAAGGGAGTCGTCGAGTTTAAAGACGTATCTTTTAAGTACCCCGATGCTGAAGAATATATTTTGAAAGATATTAATTTTAAGATAAATAAGGGAGAGACGATCGCTTTTATCGGTTCGACTGGTTCTGGTAAATCGACTTTAATAAACCTGATACCGAGATTTTATGACGTGAACGAGGGAGAAGTCTTGGTAGATGGCGTGAACGTCAAGGATATGAAATCGACATATTTAAACAATAAGATAGGATATATCTCGCAAAAGGCGGTAATGTTCAAGGGCACTGTCGAAGAAAACATCACTTTCGGCGAATGCTTACAAGGTAAACCTAGCAAAGAAAGGATAGAGGAAGCCATAGAAGTTGCTCAAGCTAAAGAATTTATCGATGCTTTGGACGATGGCTTTGATACTTCTGTTGCCCAAGGTGGAACAAATTTTTCTGGAGGGCAAAAACAAAGGCTTTCTATCGCACGTGCAATCGCTAGAAATCCAGAGATCTATATTTTTGACGATTCGTTTTCAGCTCTAGACTATAAGACCGATTTCGCTCTTCGTAAAGCTTTGAGAAAACATACTAATGATGCGACGATTTTGATAGTTGCCCAACGAATCGGAACGATCAAAGATGCCGACAAAATCGTCGTGCTAGACTCAGGAAAATGTGCCGGTATTGGTACGCATGAAGAACTTTTAAAAAATTGTAAAGTATATAAAGAAATAGCGAAATCGCAACTTAGAGAGGAGGAACTGTAATGCCACATGGAAGACCAAAAATGGAAGGTTCAGCTAAGGATTTCAAGGGATCGATCATGAGACTTTTTGCCTACTGCAAACCGTATATGCCTTTGATCATGATAGGACTTTTATCGGCTGGTATTTCTAGTATAATGACTATCATAGGACCAGATCAACTAAAAGAAATAACTAATACGATCACAGCCGGACTCGTAAGTGGAATCGACTTAGATAAGATAAAAAGTATCGGAATCGCTCTTTTGATAATATTCGCTCTCAGTGCAGTGTTCAGTCTCTTAGAAGGGCTGGTAATGGCTAGCGTAACGGCTAAACTATCGAAGAGTCTTCGATCAAAGTTGGCTGGAAAGATCAACAGATTGCCTCTTGCATACTTCGATACAACTACTGTCGGAGATACACTTTCACGCATGACTAACGACGTCGATACGATATGTCAAACGATGAACCAGAGCTTAAGTACGTTGGTTGCGGCCTTTACGTTATTCGTAGGTTCTTTGTTCATGATGTTTAAGACATCTTGGATATTGGCTATAACTGCTATACTTTCTTCTTTGGTGGGATTTGTGCTCATGATGATAATCTTGAAAAATTCCCAAAAGTATTTTACTAAAGTCCAAGAAGAACTGGGAAATATAAATGGACATATCGAGGAAGTATTCTCTGGTCACAACGTTGTCAAAGCTTACAATGCCGAGGACGAAGTGAACAAAAAGTTCGACGAAATAAACGAGAGTTTGTTTGTGAACGGTCGTAAAAGTCAGTTCTATTCTGGGCTCATGCATCCTATCATGGGATTTGTCGGCAATTTGGGATACGTTGCAGTGTGTATAGTCGGAGCAGTTTTAACTTTAAATGGCAACATCTCTTTTGGAGTCATAGTTGCATTTATGCTCTATATCCGTTTCTTTACACAACCTTTAACGCAGTTCGCGATGGGTCTCAATCAACTGCAATCGACCGCGGCTGCATCTGAGAGGGTATTTGAATTTTTAGATGCCAAAGAGTTAAAAGACGAAAGTAAAATAACTAAATATTTAGATAAAAATGAAGTAAAGGGTAGTATCGAATTTAAAGACGTAGAGTTTGGGTATACCGAGGATAAAACGATCATCAAAGGTTTCAGCGCTAAGATTAAACCAGGCGAAAAAGTTGCCATAGTTGGACCTACGGGTGCTGGAAAGACGACGATAGTAAACTTGCTCATGAAGTTTTATGATATCGACAGTGGAGAGATCTTGATAGATGGAGTTTCGACAAAAGAGCTTACTCGCGAGAATATACACGATCTATTCGTAATGGTTCTTCAAGATACTTGGCTATTCGAGGGATCGATCAAGGACAACATCAGGTATAACGATGCGTCTATAAACGACGAAAAGATAATAGAAGCTTGTAAAGTAGTCGGACTAGATCACTTCATTAAGACTTTACCAGATGGGTATGATACACTTTTAGATGATTCAGATGCTTTAAGTCAAGGGCAGAAACAGCTCATGACGATCGCAAGGAGTATGGTCGACTCTTGTCCATTCTTAATTTTAGACGAGGCGACATCTTCGGTCGATACGAGGACAGAGATTTTAGTTCAGAAGGCGATGGACGAGTTAACTAAAGGAAGGACTAGTTTTATAATCGCCCACAGGTTGTCGACTATACGCAATGCCGATTTGATTTTAGTATTGAAAGATGGTAATATAATCGAACAAGGAAATCACGATGCGCTCATCGAGAAAAAAGGGTTCTATGCCGAGTTGTATAATTCACAATTTCAAAACGCGAATGAATAGATAAGGAGAATATATATGTTAGAGCTTAAAAAGATTACGAAAGTCTACAAAACAGAATCGTTTACCCAGAAGGCTTTGAACGAAGTCAGCATAAGTTTCAGAGAGAACGAATTCGTTTCGATCTTAGGACCATCTGGAAGTGGTAAGACGACGCTTTTAAATTGTATTTCAACAATTGATAAAGTAACATCATAGGAGGACTCGACGACTATACGAGTGGAGATCTCGTTATAAACGGAGTGAGTACAAAAAAATATAAAGATAGAGATTGGGATACCTATAGAAATCATAAAATAGGTTTCGTATTTCAGAGTTATAATTTGATTCCCCATCAATCTATATTATCTAATGTCGAACTCGCACTTACGCTTTCCGGTGTGAGTAAGAGTACGAGACGCAAGAGGGCGATGGAAGCCTTAAAAAAAGTCGGGTTAGAGAAGCATGTCAACAAACGACCTAACCAATTGTCCGGTGGTCAGATGCAGAGAGTGGCAATCGCAAGAGCGCTCGTCAACAATCCAGATATCTTGCTTGCCGACGAGCCTACTGGGGCGTTAGATTCAAAGACTAGTACACAGATAATGGAACTTTTAAAGGAAGTTGCTAACGACAGGTTGGTCATCATGGTCACACACAATGCCGAATTAGCAGAAGAGTACTCGACTAGAATTATAGAACTTCGCGATGGCGTCGTAGAAGGTGATACTGATCCTTTTGAAAGTGAAGGAGATAAAGCATCCGTTTCTCGCGATACTAAAACCAACATGTCATTTAAGACTGCTCTACAATTGAGTTTGAATAATTTGCTCACTAAGAAAGGTAGAACTATTTTAACTGCCTTTGCAGGTTCGATCGGGATAATAGGTATAGCTCTCATCTTGTCTTTATCTAATGGAGTTCAAGAATATATAGATGATATACAAGAAGAGACGTTGACTTCATATCCTGTCACGATCGATAGAATGACTATCGATATGACTTCTATCATGTCTGCTGCGATGGAAAAGCACGAAGAAGTAAAAGAATACGATAAGAATAAAATTTATTCTAATAATACGATCGCTGATACACTTTCGATCATGAGTTCGAATGTACGTTCAAACAATCTAGAGGACTTTAAAAAATTTTTAGATAGCGGAAAGAGTAATATCGACGATTATACTACTTCTATCATTTATGGATATAATATCGATCTACAACTTTTTAATCCCGATTATAAGGATGGAATCGTCCAAGTAAACCCTGCGACTGTATTGGATAAACTAGGTATGGGTGCGATGGCTTCTAGTGGTAATATGAATATCATGTCTACAAATGTTTGGGGAGAGCTATTCGAGAATGACGATCTTACTAATAAACTTTACGATGTATTAGAAGGTAGAATGCCCGAAAAATATAACGAAATCGTCGTTTTGGTCGACGAAAACAATAGAATATCGGATTATATTTTATATGCTTTGGGTATAAAGAGCCAAGACGAACTAAAAGAATTGTACGATAAAGTCGCGGCAGGAGAGACAGTCGAATCGGAAGAGACGGTCTATGATTTTGACGACATCATCGGTTTGAAATTCAAAGTTCTTTTGAATACAGACTATTACAAAAAGTCTAAAGGTGTTTGGACTTACAACAAAGACAATGAGAAATATATGAAAAGTAAATTGGACGAAGCAGAAGAGATCGAAGTTGTGGGAATTATCAAGCCTAGCGAAGATTCATTAGTAAGTTCTACTACTTTGGGAGGAATTTACTATACTAAAGATTTAGAAAGACATGTGATCGAAAAAATAAACGAGACTGCTATAGTTAAAGAGCAGAAGGCAAATCCTGAGAAAAACATCTTGACCGGCCTGAAGTTTTCTGACAAAGAGTTTAGCATGAGCGACTTGAGCGTGGAACAACAGAAATATTTGGCAAGTCTAAGTACTGAAGAAGCTGCTGCAGTAATAAACAGATACAAGGAAGAAGCGAGTGCCACATACGATTCGGTTTTAGAAAGTCTAGGTGCAATAGATGAAAATAAGCCTTCCTCTATAGATATTTTTGCCAAGGATTTTGAATCGAAAGATTCGATTAAGGATATAATAGACGAATATAATAAAAAAGAAGAAGCTGCTGGGAACGAAGAGAACGTCATAAATTACAGTGATTTAGTCGGAATGCTCATGAGTTCTGTCACTGATATAGTAAACATCATCAGCTATGTACTTATAGCTTTCGTCTCTATTTCACTCATCGTATCTTCTATAATGATAGGTATAATTACTTACATCTCAGTTTTAGAGAGAACTAAGGAGATAGGTATCTTGCGTGCAATAGGAGCTTCCAAAAAGGACGTTTCACGAGTATTCAACGCTGAGACGCTGATCGTCGGATTGTTCTCTGGACTCTTAGGAATAGGAGTAACTATCCTCATCAACATACCAGCGAGCATGATAATATATAACCTGACAGATGTCAAAAACATATGCTCTCTTCCACCAGTCGGAGGAATAATACTGATATTGATAAGCGTAGTATTGACTGTCATAGCAGGTTTAATACCAGCTGGAATGGCATCTCGAAAGGATCCAGTAGAATCTTTAAGAAGCGAATAAGCCATAAAGTGGCTTTTTTGTTTTCATAAAAAAAAGACTTTTGAATTCGGTATTCAATCGTCAAGTTTTTTATAATCGAATAAATCAGAATCGTAAAATTCTTTAACTTCCATTTTTAGTGTCCGACATACTTTATATATTATGAAAGCACTTGGATTTTCTACTTTATTCGCAAGTAGAGCACGAAACGTCGATGGAGGTATTGCAGATAATTCAGCCAGTTTATTAGGTGAGTACTTGTGTTTCTCGCACAATTCATAAATTCTCTTACTCAGAGCTTCCTTAAAAAGCATAATTTTACCTCCTTGTATTTAAAGTTTAACAAAATTTTGTAAAAAATATACGCTGAATTCGGTTGAAAACTTCTTTCCAAAATGGTATACTAGAGACTGAAAACTTGTTTTGAGGCTACTATGAATATAATTATAACTGATGGTAAAAATGAATTTTCGATCGATAAGGGTATCCTTTGGAACCGAAAAGAAGATTTGGATGGACTCGCAACGAAACCGATTCATGGTTATTGGAGCATAGAGTTATTGTTCGTTAGACATAAGGAAAAAGGTTATGAAAAAATTGTAAAATGTTATGTTGACGGAGATGCTTATGTCAGAGAGTACTTAAATTTAAATAGAGAACGGAGTAACGTCATATTATTAAATGAAGCGGATTATAAAGAAGTTAGTCGGCTATACAGATATTTGATAGATCCGCGAGATTTTAAAAGAGAGGCAATGATCGAAGCAGGAGCAATACTTTTTAGCTACGAGTATTATCAAAACTACATTTTGGAAGATGGTTATTCTGAGATCGACATAAATGAGATATTTGATCTTTCCGATCTATTAAAAGATTTCAAACAATACAAAGAGGAAATATTTAAAGAGGCGAAAGTAGTACTAAAAGAGAAATATGGAATAGATTTTTAATTTTTAAAGAGCAATTTGGATATTTTAATAAGTCTACGAAATAGAGCATGCGAAAATAAAGTAAAATATTGTATGCTTGGTTTGAGAAAGGAGCATTAGCTCTTAGTAATTTTGGTCAATAAGAAAAGCATTTGATCATTTTGTGAGGACGATGAATAAATTGAAGAAAATTAAAAATTTGATACTTGTTGCTATTTGGATAATCATATTTTTGATAGTTATGTATGGATGCATGAGAGTCGAAAAGGATGAGAAGTTTAGAAGTATGTTTAATGAACTGCCAATCCATAGAGAACATAAAAATGAATGGTCTTTAGATTCATCTATATCGGATAGCATTTTCGATGTAATTCAAAAATATCCAGATCTTGAAAGGACTATCAAGTCTGGTAATGTGAAATTGCCGACGAGTGGGTCTATGATTCCTCAAGGCATAGCTTATTTGCACGACGAGTATATCATCATAACGGCATACGATCACAATGGAATCGACAATTCAAAATGCTATGTTTTAAACATGGTAGGCGAGATCGTAAACGAAGTGTTTTTAGACACTAAATCGCATGTCGGTGCGATAGCTTATGATAAAGCAAATAACGTATTTTTAATTCCAGATACAAAGGGCGTATTAAATGCGTATGACGAAGATGATATTTTGAATGAGGATCGGGCAGAAGCAATACAAAAGTTCGAGTATGTCGGAGAAGGCTTGATCAATTACATGAGCGATTATGGAGATTATATCGACTTCATGTGTTTAAAGGACGATTATTTGTTCGTCGGCAATTTTAGAACTAGAGACAAAGGTTTGGTCAAAAAGTATAAAATTACTAAAGAAGATGACGAGATCGTGTTCGAATTTAATACACAGTTTAACGTTCCGACTTTGGTTCAAGGCATAACTTTTTACAAGAGCGAAGATGAAGAATATATGATTTTGAGTAGGTCGTTTGGTCGAAGAAAAAAGTCTAAGTTGGAAGTGTATAAGTATGAAGAAGGCAAGGCTGATTATACAGACGAACATAACCTCGTAACTAAAATGAGTTTACCACCGATGTTAGAGCAAGTTACTGTAGATGAAGATAATCTATTATTGCTTTTTGAATCTAATGCGAGAAAGTATGCCGATGGAAAAGATAAAATCGACGTATTGTGTATTCTAAGTTTGAAAAAAATATTAGATAAAAGTTTATGAAGAAAAATTCATAAACTTTTAAGAGTCTTTGTGCTATAATATATAACGAAGGTGACATTATATGAAAGATAAGATTAGAGAAATCCTAGGGTATGTATTGATCATTTTGGCGGTTCTTTTAGTTAGAGCATTTTTATTCACCCCCATAAGGGTCAATGGCAGCAGTATGAACGATACTTTGGATAATGGCAATTATATGATATTGAAAAAGTATGACAAAAAGATCGAAAGATATGACATAGTAGTTATTAAAAGAGGAAAAGACAAGCTTATAAAAAGAGTGATCGGTCTTCCAAAAGAAGATATAGAATATAAAGAAAATCAACTATATATAGATGGTGATTTAGTTGAAAACGAGTTCGGAAAGGGTACAACTTACGACTTCGTCGACTACTGTGCAAAGGATGAATATTTCGTTTTGGGAGATAATAGAGAAGATTCGACAGACAGCAGAATATTCGGTTGTGTATCGAAAGACGATATTTTGGGAAAAACTGACTTCGTCTTCTTTCCATTTTCTAAATGGGGTTCAGTGAAATAGTAAACTATAATATATTTTAAAAACAGCGAATGCTGTTTTAATTTTTATAAAATCTCAAACGTTTAGTCTCGGTGTCGACTTCGACTGCCGAAGTCGGATAGTAAAAGTTATTCGATTTATCGACACTATATGATCTAAATAATCTTAAATTTATTCCTTCTTTCGATGCGATGATAAAAGCCGGAGACGCCGTTATTTTCAGTGAATGAAGGAAGTTATCTATGAGCAGAAATGCGTCTTTAGATAGTGCTGGAAGATCTAATCTTCTATTTTCTTCATCGAAATAAAAACGATGATGGTGTCCGTCGATTTCCATTAATCCTTTAGGGTCTTCATTATCTATTCTCATATATAACTGAGGTGTAAAGTGGTTTAATTGGAATGTGGCACCATCCCAATCTAATAAAATTTTATATAATCCTAATATGCGAACTTTTGGATTTTCAAAAAATGCAGGAATTATCTCTCCGTGTCCGTGAACCGCATTGATCTCGTGATTACCTAGAAGAAAGTAGGTTATAATTTCGTTTGGTAGACCGCGCATATCGGGGATATAAGAATAGGCCCTTCTTATTTCCTCGATAATTTTATCTATAGGTTTATCCCATTCTTTTGCTGTTGCTTCTATCATATCCCCAGCATGCACAGCTGTAGTTATGTTTTGAGCTAATGCAGCATTATAAGCTGCATTAAATAAGTATGGACTTTCATTTTTAGAACCGACGTGAGAATCTGAGATGAAAAGTATTTTATCTCCCGTTATTTTGGTTTTACAAAGTGGATATCGATGTCTTTTACTAATTAAAAATTCATATTTCATCAGGAGGAATTGTAAATATTGATATTCTTCTGGCGTTATCTTATCTTTCTTCATTTTTTCTATAAGGAATTTTATTCTTTCTTGCTCTTCTTCAGTATATTTCACATTTTTACCCCTTTCGAGTTAAGATATTATATACCATGAAATTATGTTTGTCTATATTTATTGTTTTTTTTTTAAATATGAGTGTATAATTATACCTGTAAGATAGTTTATGATGATTTTTAGTGTCGATTAGAAAATTAGACTAGAAAATCTTTTAATATTGATGAAATGGTGAAAAGAGGTATAATTTGTATGGAAAAAGTTATATCATTTTTTGGCTATCTTTTTATAAGTTCTTAAATGCTGTTATAATCTTTATTTATAAGTACTTACAGCATTTCTCTTGTTGAAAGATATTCACATATACTTTTATAATTTCTTATATTTTTGTTTTCAAAAGTAGTAAATTGGTAGTAAAATTTAGAATTTTTTAAAGTATTGATTTAGAATATTAAAAAAATACTATGCAATGTCATAGTATCGAAGTATAGTCTTATAGGCGAGACTAGTGGCTTTAGCCACTGAAGTCTTCGCCATAATAAGGATAGTATTACCCTTATTATTATGTAGCGTGTAGCAATTTTTTTAATGATATAATTTTTTAAATTAAAGTTGTTTTTAAAAATCATTTACCTCTTTTGTTACTAATATTTTTTTAATTTTATTTACTATTTTTCCATAATTTAGGTCATTTTCTAATTCATTAATATCTATCCACTTATAACTAGATAGTTCCTCTTCCTCTATTTTTATTTTAGGGATTCTATCTACAATAAATAAATATCTAAAATCAAAATGATAATGCGCTGGTAAGTTTAATCTTTCGTTGTATTCAATTAAATGAGTATCAATATCAATTGGAGTTTGTTCATTTTCAGATAATTTTAATTGTTCAAATTTATTTAAACCTGTCTCCTCTATAATTTCTCTTTTAGCAGTCTGCAATGGGCTTTTTTCATTATCATTAACATGTCCACCTGGATATAAAAACATTTTTAAATCTTTATGAAATAAAACTAAAAATTTATGTTCCTCTTTGGCATAAATAAAACCTCCAGCAACTATATGCCCGTTAAAGTCATTCCAATCAATTATATCTTTATCCTTTGATTTTTCTAGATAATCCAACAACCTAGATTGTCTTCCTTTTTCTTCAGGGAAAAATAACAAGTAATCATCTAAAATTTTTAATAATTTATTTTTCATGCAAACCTCCGATATTTTATTTAATTCTTCATTTGTTCGCTTGTTTTTATATGCCATTGATAGTATAATATCTATAGGAATATTTAGTTAGTTTGGGTACTATTCTCCTTTACTTTATAAAAGTGGAAGGAGGTGAAATTATGAGAAATCAGAGAAATATCTTTGTACTATCATAATACTCCTTATTATTGTGATTTTAGTCATTTTAATAAAAATAGTACCAACTGTTATAAGTCGGTACTTGAACAATTTTTTTAGAATAATACCTAACTCGTCAAAACTAGGTATTCCTTTTTTATTTTATGCAAGTTCCCTTGACATATTTATAATAACATATTTTATTGTTTTTGTCAAAAGACTTTTGGACTTGATTTTAAAAAGCTCAAGGCAAAATGAATTTGGAATTAATTTAAATACGAATCAAATTGTCCTCAAATTTGTGTCTAAAAACTTGACATAAGTCCAAGTAAAATAAATTCATACAATTTAGACTGGATAAATCAATTTAAAAAAATCGAAAAAATAGAAGCAGTCGATAGAAATATTGTAGATAGTTTTATTGAGAATATTATTGTTAATGATGAAAAGGGTGTTGATATAATATTCAGATATAAAGATCAATACAAATTCGCAGAAAGGTATCTGAAAAGTCAAAATGATGTGGTAAAATATATAAGGAAAAACGCTTGAGTTTTGTTGTAAAAAAACGGTGCGAAAGGAGTGAATTTTTATGAACAATAATGAAACACAGGGGAGGGTTAATAAAAGTGTAATCAACTGGTTGATTACGATTTATTTAAACCCCTTATCAAATCCTTATAAATAAAAGATTTTGTTGATTTTAATCTTGCACGTTTTTATTAAAAAAGTGATATAATTACTAAAATTTGATAAAAACATAGCAATTTTAATAAAATTTATGATTGGAATTAGAAAGGTGATTACGACATTTAAACCCCCATATAAAATTTATATTAAGGTATAGAAAAGAGGCAAATATAATGAAAAATAATTTACAAATAACTACCCACGATTTTTTAATATATCATGATGATAGTAATGATATCAAAGTAAATGTATTATTGATCAATAATGATATTTGGTTAACACAAAATTTAATAGCTGAATTATTTGGAGTAGGAAGAAGTACCATAACAGAACATATTAATAATATTTTAAATAGTGGTGAACTAAATGAAAAAACTTCTGTCGGAATTTCCGACGAAAGTACAGGTGGAAGAAAATCTAAAATATATAATTTAGATATGATTATTGCTGTAGGTTATAGAGTTAATTCCAAAAAAGCAACGCAATTTAGGATATGGGCAACAAAAGTGTTAAAAGAATATTTGATTACTGGTGTTGCTATGGATGATGAAAGATTAAAAAATCCAAATTATATTTTTGGGGAAGATTATTTTGAAAGGACATTAGAAAGAATAAGAAATATTCGAACTAGTGAAAGAAGATTTTATCAAAAAATTACTGATATTTATGTTACTAGCATCGACTATGATAGCCAATATCCCATTACGATTAAATTTTTTAAAAAAGTTCAAAATAAAATGCATTATGCAGTATCCCATCAAACGGCTGCTGAAATTATATATAATAGAGTAGATGCAGAAAAAGAACATATGAATTTAACATCTTGGTTTGTTTGTCCGTAATGACACGAAAGTAGAGAATAACGAATGAATAATAATGACATTATGATATATGAAGATAAAGATGGCATAACAAAGGTAAATGTAAAATTTGTTGATGAGGATATTTGGCTAACTCAAAACCATATTGCTACGCTTTATAAAACAACTCAGGAAAACATATCTATGCATATAAAAAATATTTATAGAGATAGAGAATTAGAAGAAATTTCAACTAATAAGAAATTCTTATTAGTTCAAAAAGAAGGAAATAGAGAAGTAAAAAGAAATATAGATCACTATAATTTAGATATGATAATTGCTCTAGGTTATCGAGTTCAATCAGATGTTGCTGTTAGATTTAGAATATGGTCAACAAAAAAATTGCATGAATATATTCAAAAAGGATTTGCACTAGATGATGAAAGGCTTAAAAATGGTGGTAATAGATATTTTAGAGAATTGCTTCAAAGAATTAGAGATATTCGTTCTAGTGAAAGAAATTTTTATCAACAAGTTACTGATATTTATGCTACTAGTATTGATTATAATCCAAGAAGTGATATAACTAAAAAATTCTTTGCGACAGTCCAAAACAAACTTCACTTTGCAGTTCACGAACATACAGCAGCAGAACTTATATATGAAAGAGTTAATAATGAGAAACCTTATGTAGGAATGACTAATTTTAAAGGCAACTATGTAACCTTAGAAGATACAAAAATTGCTAAAAATTATTTATCAGAAATTGAATTGCAAAGATTAAATTTATTGGTATCTCAGTTTTTAGATTTTGCAGAATTGCAAGCATTAGAACAAAGAACTATGAAAATGACTGATTGGGTAGTAGAACTCGATAATCAAATAAAATTAAATAGAAGAAAAATACTTGAAGGAAATGGCAAAATATCTCACGAAGAAGCAATGGAAAAAGCCGAAAAAGAATTTAATATTTATCGTGAAAGAGAAATGCGTTGTTTAGAGAGTGATTTTGACAAAATGATTAAGTCATTACAAAATAATTCTATTTATTTCTACCGTGTTACATATAATGGCGAAGGAATTTACAATGCTTTAAAGAAATCTGTAGATATGGAGGTATGGAAAGAAATATTATCTAATAAGCTAATCAATTGGCTACCTAAACCTCCATCTTACGATTTAAAAAATAAATCATATTTTACGGAAAAAGGATATAAAAGATTTGAAAAAGATACATTGCCACTCATTTCTAAATATTTAGAAAAAGAAAATATTAAAGTAAATATCTATCAAGATATAATGAAGGATATTTTATATAAAGATGATTATCAAATAGTGACTAAAGATTAAAATTAACTTAAATTTACCTAAATACCCAGATAAGTAACACACTACTAAGTTGCGGAGCCAACTTAAGTGTATGTTCGTGTCATTAAGAACAAACAATGTGGAAAACAGTCCTGATGGGCTAATATATAAATATGATGTATCTGTTGCTAAAACTTATTTAAATGAAGAAGAATTAAATAAGTTAAATGATTTAACAAATATGTTTTTAGTATTTGCAGAAGATGAAACCAAAGAAAGACATATAATGCTATGCAAGATTGGATTAATGCAACCGATGATTTATTAAAGTTTAGAAAAAAATGTTTTAAAGCATTCAGGAAGTATAAGTCATAAAGAAGCCGTAGAAAAAGCAGAAAATGAATATGAAAAGTATAGAATTATTCAAGATCAGAAATATATTTCTTCAATGGACGAGTTTTATAATAAATATTTAACTGAAAGTGAAAAGGAGAGCAGAAAAAATGAATAATATAATTTACAAATTTGATATTTCAAAAGAAAATAAAGAATTTATAGATCATAATTTAGAATTATATAATTTTTCAAAAAATGAATGGTTAAATCCAATTATATATAAAAAAGAACAAAAAGAATTTGGTTTTTATGCTTATCTTGATAATGAGATAATAGGTGGAGCATATGGATTTATTGATGATGGATATTGGACGTGGCTTGATTTGTTATTTGTAGATGAAAAATATAGAAATATTAATGTTGCTACAAATTTAATGAAACAGGTTGAAATGTTTGCAATAGAAAATAAATGCATAGGTATTAGAACCGATACATGGAGTTTTCAAGCAAAAGGATTTTATGAAAAAATAGGATTTATTGTGTATGGGCAATTAGAAAATCATCCTCCACACGCAACAGATTATTTATTAAAAAAAGTTTTAATAACTGATGAAAAAGATTTTCCAGAACCTATTAAATAAAAAAGGAAGTGAAAGAAAAATGAATGATAAAAATACAATAAACTGGTTGATTACGATTTATTTAAACCCCTTAGCAACGCCTTATAAATACAGAGATTCCACGAATTTAGATCTTACACATTTTGGCTAAAAAGAAGCAAAAATTGCTAAAAAATCATAAAATCATAGCAAATTTAATGAATTTTATTATAGGAATTTAAAAGGTGATTACGACATTTAAACCCCTCAATAAAAAAGAAAGAAGGTGTTAATTTGAAGAATAAATTAGAGACGATATCAAATCTATTTGAAGATAAGGAAATAAGAAGTATTTGGGATAGTGAAAAAGAAGAGTATTATTTTAGCGTAGTTGATGTTGTAAGTGCATTGACAGAAAGTAATGATGCGAGAAAATATTGGTCTGTATTAAAATTGAGATTAAAAAAAGAGGGGTCTGAGTTGACTACAAATTGTAGTCAACTGAAATTAAAATCAAGTGACGGTAAATATTATAATCAGGATGTACTTGATACAAAAGGAATTTTAAGACTTATTGAATCAGTTCCGAGTCCAAAAGCAGAACCTTTTAAATTATGGTTAGCGAATCTTGGTAGTGAGAGAATTGATGAAGTATTTGATCCTGAAATCGCAATAAATCGAGCAGTAAATTATTATCGTAATAAAGGTTATACAGACGAATGGATTAAGGCTAGATTAATGGGAATAGTAGATAGATTTAAACTTACGGACATTATGCCCACGAACAGCAAAAAATAGAAAGTAAAGTTAATGAGTAAATTCACACATTTAACATTAATTATATTTTTAATATATAATTAGGTTGGAGTGTGAATCTATGAAGAAATATGATATTGAAGAATTAGCAGAGAAATTAGAACGTTGTAGAAAT
>CASRZA010000010.1 GCA_949439935.1 uncultured Bacilli bacterium | reverse complement strand
GTTATTAGATATGTTGGAGTATCTCCAAATGAGCCTTATGAAAATAATATTGGTGTAAAAATGGGAAGTTGGTTTATGAAATATGATATACCAAATGAAAAGAGTATCACAATAGAATATGAGGGTAAAACAATAGAAATAAGTAATTATAATGACATCAATAAAATTTATAATATATTAGTTAATTCAAAATATAACTCTGAAATATGTGATGGAATAAATACTCACAAAATAGCTATGGACAATGAAGTATATTATTTAAAAGAAAGTTGTGGAGAAATTCAAAAAGGAGATAAACAGTCAAAAATATCAAAAGAAGATTTAGATACAATATTAAAAATAATAGATAGTAATCAGTAATACAAATTACAAGTATTCAAAGTGTTCAAGAAAGTATGGATCGTCAAAAAAGTTTATCTTCATATCAAACAATTAACCAAAACGGAGTAATAACAGTAATGTGTGATGCATATCCTCTTAAAAGTCCTAACACACTCAGAATAACAAAATTAGAAGATAGAATTACATTAGAATTTGATAAAGCACAAGACCCGTATATTCCAAAATCACCATATAGTATATCAATAAATATTCGTCAATCTGGTTCTAGAATTTAAGAATTCTGTATTCCATTTAATACCATGTTTAAACAGTTGCAAGGTTTAGAAGAACAAAAGGATAGCGCTAAGTGTTTAACAAAAAAACAATTGTAGATATCTAAGACCCTAGCACTAGATTTGATCGTTACTCGAATTTTCTATATTTTTGTAGGAATTCGAGTTTTAATATGCTTTAAATTATAGGCAGTTTTATAACATAAAATTTGTCAAAACTTGAGAATAGTAAAATAATGTCCGATTTGGAACCATACTAAACTTAGAATTACCAAAACTAGAATCTCAATCACAATAGAAACTGGGCATGATCTAGACAAATTCTTAACAGGATCTCTAATCGTGGCAATTATTATTTATAAACCAGATTCTAATTTTTATTTTTAAAAATGATAAGACAACGAGTTACCATTAAAAAATTAAACGATGAGAAAAGCTATTCATTTTTTTCTGTTCGATTAAAATACTTTGCCATTTCTTCAGGAGTATTTTTCATACCACGTTTATACCACTCATCACACCAGCCAAAAATCAGATAAGCAATTGTTACTTTTGAATAAGCTTCGATGTCTGAATCTCGCTTTTTATAATCTTGTAATGCTAGTATATTGTCAATTAGCAAGTATTGTAAATTCGCGTTATAAAGTAAATCGATTAATTCCTTGTTATCAGCAAAAAACTTAAAAATTTGATAACCTATGTTCTCCTCTTCTTTCCAATTTTTGCTCCAGTCGTTAAATATACCTTTTAAATAATAACTAACAATTTCATTTTTACTTTTAAAGTTGCGATAAATAGTAATGTGGGAAAGACCGGCTCTGTCGGTTATATTTTTATTTGTAATTTTTTCAACATCATTTGTCTTCATAAGTGAAATCAGAGCATCAGCAATACATTTTTTTGAGAAATCACTTTGTAATTCCATGTTATAATTCATCTACCTTTCTAACAATAGACTCTTGGTTTGTTGTATTTGGTCAAATCATGTCATATAATGTCCTTGTTAGAAATATAACACCGATTATATTTTTAGTCAAGAAATGGAGTTGAAGAATATGATGACTGAAAAAAGACGGGTTATTCTTGGATGCATAGTTTTAGTTGGAATTGTAGAAGGAAGATTAGCATCAGAAACATTTATGAACGTTATTTAACTATTAAAAAGCGATATTTATTGATATAATAAATATGCAGTAGCGATCGGATTATTTCCTTTCTTTAGCGAGTCGTTAAAGGACTAGAATTGTTATTATGATTAAATATCATTAGTACTGCATATTTGCAAAGTTTGTATTGAAAATAGGTAGTTATGAGGAGACATTATTTAGACAACTTTGGAAGTTTGGTACTAACTATTATTGTTAATGAAATAATTAGCAGAATTCCTATTCTAAAAATTCTTATGGGTGGTCGATAAATTTTAATTTGTAGAATTGAATGCTGACTTTGATAAAATTAGGATCGGCATGTGCGTCATATGTTTCTAGTGGAAATATTTATACGACAAAAAGAATAGAAAATTGAGGTAAAATGTGGTTAAGGTAAATATAAAAAGAGAGTTTAATTGTGATATAGAAAAATTGTGGAATATTATAACTGATAATACCAAATATTCGTGGAGAAGTGATCTATCAAAAATAGAAATGACTGACGATACACACTTTATAGAATATGCTAAAAATAATTATCCTACTTATTTTGTTGTTTCTTCCAAAGTCGATTTGAAAGAATATAGATTTGATTTTGAAAATACTAGAATTAAAGGTAAGTGGGTAGGTATATTTAAAAGACTAGATAATGGTAATATACTATTAGATTTTACAGAAGAAATAGAAACAGATAATTATATGATGAAATTACTGGCAAAGTTTTATCTAAAAAATCAGCAAAAAAGGTATATGGATGATCTGAAAAAAGAATTAAATAAGTAACATACTCGATTAATGTAACTCGAGATGTTGATTTATTTTAATCGTCATTGTTTTAATTAGCACAAATTTTTGTTATACTTTTATAGGATGTAATATAAATAGATAAGGAGAGAATCTGTCGGGGTGGAATACATTGATGCAAAGACTATACTTACTAAAGTAAAATATGGCCATACTTGGTATGGAATAGATTATAATATGAATCTCTATAGAGGTTGTTCGCACGGTTGCATATATTGTGACAGCAGAAGCAAATGTTATCACATAGATAATTTTGACTTCGTAAAAAGTAAAAAGAATGCTCTTTCTATACTAGAGACTGAGTTATCTAAAAAAAGAGAAAAAGGCGTCGTAGGAGTAGGATCTATGTCTGATACCTATAATCCTTGTGAACGCGAGTTTGAACTGACAAGAGAGGCTTTGAAACTGCTACTTAAGTATGATTTCGGTGTCTCTATCGATACGAAGAGCGACTTAGTATTGAGGGACTTAGATCTATTGAAAGAGATAAATGATAAAAACGACGTCATAGTAAAATTTACAATTACAACTGTCCATGATGACCTAGCGAATATAATAGAGCCGAACGTATGTGTATCTTCTAAAAGATTTAGAGCTATCAAAACTTTGGCAGACAGCGGTATATTTGTAGGGATTATGTTGAACCCTGTTTTACCATTCATCACGGATAATGAAGAAAATATAAGACAGTTAGTACAACTTGCAAGCGAAAGTGGTGCGAAGTTTATCCATACATATATGAGTATGACTCTTAGAGACGGTCAAAGAGAGTATTATTTCGATAAGTTAGATAAACATTTTGACGGCTTGAAACAAAAGTATATCCAGTATTATGGGAAAAGGTATGACTGCGTGGTACCGAATTATAAAAAGCTTTATAAAGTGTTTACTGAAGAATGTGATAGATATGGAATTCTTTATAATATGGAAGAGATTATAAAAGCTTATAAAAAAGAATCGTGCTCAGACGAGCAGTTAAGTTTCTTTTGAATATTTCATCATGGGTTGTAATTTGTCGAAATTTAGACATTCTATTCGATATGTTTAATAAACTATATTGAATAGGGGTGTTTTTTTATGGAAACTGAAAGTTTAGGAGCAGGTACGTATCCCAGTTTTCCTGAAAAGGATGATTTTAAATGTTTTGAGTTTGTCGCCAACATTTCTTTGATCGGATACGGTTATGTGTACGCTAAAAGCGAGGAAGAAGCGAAGAGACTCGTGAATTTGGGTAGTTGGGAGGAACTAGAGAAGAAAGAAATAGAACGAATCGAAGAGATAACATCGATAAAAGAAGCGGATAGGTAATATTTCTTCTTGACAATTGAGTATATATTCAACTATAATGTTGATAGTTGAACAGTAATTCAATCGAAAGGAAGATAAATCGTGTGTAAGTGTAACTGCAATAATAATTGCGATTGTAAAATCATAAACGAGGAGCTCGTGAGGAGAACTCTGAAAGATAAACCAGATGAGGCTGAGTTTGTAAATCTATCTTTACTTTTCAAGATAATGGGGGATCAGACTAGATTGAAGATCATCTGGACTTTAGATAAGAGCGAGATGTGTGTATCCGATATCACGAATGTCTTAGATATGACGAAGTCAAGCGTTTCTCACCAATTAGCCACATTGAGGGATGCTGGGATAGTTACATCGAGGCGAGAGGGTAAAGAAGTTTATTACAGTTTAGACGATGAGCATATAAGGAAACTTTATGAAATCGGACTCGACCATATCGATCATAAGATGGAGGAAAAATAATATGAAAAAATATAGATGCAATATATACAATTTAGACTGTGCAAATTGCGCTAGGCAAGTGGAGGATCATTTAAATAAATGTGACGACCTAAAAAATGTCGTAGTAAATTTTAGTACCTCTAAAATAACGTATGAGAGCGAAGAAGAAATCCCGATCGAAGAAATGAACAGACGTGTAAAAGAAGTAGAACCAGATTCGAGGGTGTCGAAGACAGTAGAGGAAGAAAAAAAAGAATTCCATGTGACTACTTTGGTATTAGGTATAGTTTTAGGATTGCTTGGTGCGTTTCTGCCTGTAGATATATCTTTAAAATATATTCTATATTTTGGATCATACACATTACTTCTTTATAGGACAGCTATAAATGCTGTGAAGTTGCTGTTTAAAAGTTTTACATTAAACGAGAATGCCTTGATCACTATTTCTTGTATAGGGGCTTTTTTGATAGGTGAACCTTTAGAGGGAATGATGGTCATCGCGCTTTATACTATAGGTAAATTGTTAGAAGAGAGGGCTGTTGCAAATTCTCGTAAATCGATAGCCGATCTCGTCAACATCAAAGAACCATTCGCCAATAAAAAAGATGGTAGAAATATCGTTAAGGTCGAAGTTGAGAGAGTCGAAGTTGGAGATGTCTTAGTCGTCAAAAAGGGCGAGAAAATACCTACAGATGGCATAATTTTAAAAGGTTCGACTACTTTGGACACCTCGCTTTTGACGGGAGAGAGCGATCTTATGGAAGCTGGAACTGGCGACGACGTACTTTCTGGATCGATAAATATGGGAGATGTCGTCGAGATAGAGGTTACCAACGCTTTTAAGGAGTCGACTGTCGCGAAGATTTTGGAGCTCTTAGAAGAAGCATCTGATAAGAAAGCGAAGGTTGAGACCACGGTGTCTAAGATAAGTAAAGTTTATACGCCAGTCATTTTCTTCCTATCTATTTTGGTTGCTCTTGTGCTACCCGTAGTTTTTCACGTCGAAGTTAGAAATAGCATATATAGAGCACTTACGTTTTTAGTCATATCTTGTCCTTGTGCTATTGCCATTTCTGTTCCTCTTTCTTATTTTACAGGTTTGGGTGTAGCAAGCAAGAGAGGAATTCTAATAAAAGGAAGCAATTATTTAGACACTTTGAGCAACGCAAAAAGTATAATCTTCGATAAGACGGGAACTTTGACTACTGGTTCGTTCAGCGTTTCTAGTATAGCCGTCGACTCAAAGGATTATTCTAAAAGCGAAGTTATAGATATATTAGTTAGCGGTGAATCTTTTTCAAATCATCCGATTGCCAAGTCGATTATGAAACTAAAGAGTTGCAAAATAGATGCTTCTAAAGTTAAAAATTTTAAAGAACTTGAAGGAAAAGGCATTACGTTCGAGTATGAAAACAAGAAAATTTTAGTAGGAAACCGTTCTTTATGTAAATGTAGAGATATCTGTGACATTCACCTAAATATCGAGGGAAAGCATGTCGCATCGCTCATGATCGACGACGGTATAAAGCCGCAGGCAAAAGAGACGATAGGCACGCTTAAAAAGAGCGGCTTGAAGACTTACATGTTTACTGGGGATAGAAAAGAAGTCGCCATGAACATCGGTGAGAAGTTAGAGATCGATGTGATTAAGTATGAGATGCTCCCGAGCGAAAAATATGAACAATTCGAAAACGTAAGTGGAGATGGGATTACGATATTCGTCGGAGACGGCGTCAATGATGCGACTGTCTTAAAGCGAGCGGACTTAGGTATATCGATGGGTGGAGTAGGAAGCGAGTCGGCAATCGAAGCTTCCGATATAGTGCTTATGAGCGACGATCTTTCGAAGATTACAGAGGCTATCGAGATCAGCAAGTATACTAAATCTATCATAAAAGAGAATTTAGTTTTTGCTGTCGGAACAAAGGCTATAATCTTGCTGTTAAGCGTCTTCGGTTTTGCTAATATGTGGGCAGCCGTGTTTGCTGATACGGGAGTGACTCTTTTAACGATACTAAACACTTTACGCATCTTGAAGAAGTTTAAAGTATGAAAGACTTGTTTTATAGTTCTAATTGTGGTAAAATTTTTATAGGTTATTTAAAACCTATTTTGCAAGGATGGCGGAATTGGTAGACGCGCTACTTTGAGGGGGTAGTGAGCACATGCTCGTGTGGGTTCAAGTCCCATTTCTTGCACCATTTTAGATTATCCACGACAAATCGTGTAATAGATTTTAGAGGATTTTTAGTTTCGATATAGATTTACTAAAGAATCAAGATTTTGTACTATAAAGGAGGAAAAATTTATGAAGGAAGTAACAACAGAAATGGAAAGCGCATTAGAATATTGTAAAATTATTCTAAACGCAGAAAGTGAAGAAGAAATAGTAGGAATTAAAGCAGAAATCGTAGAGGGCTTAAGGTCGAACGGTTCTAGTGAAGAGTTTATTCAAGGTTTTCTGCTTTCGCTAGATTCAGCGGTCGAAAGACTCGAAAATGAAAATGTCGTTCTCGATGAAAATGGACAATTTGTTAGAAGCGAAGAGGCGATGCAAGGAGAACAAACTGTACTTGTCGATGAAAATGGACAAGTCGTTAGAAACGAAGAAACGATCCAAGAAGGGCAAGCTATACCTGTCGAAGAAGCTCCAGTAAACACTAATACTGGAACAAATACGATGGCTGGAGTAGGTCTAGGTCTTACGATGACAGCTTTAGTAGCGTCTATAGCGCTTAAAAAGAAAATATTTAAAAATAGAAAAAACAAAAGTATGTAATGCTGATTTTAGAATCGGTTTTCTTTTTGTAACAAAGACAAACATATAGTAATTTTAATCCTACTTTGCTATAATAGAACTAAGTATATGTGGAGGTTGTAGTTGTATGAAACTATCGAGTGTCGTAGCAAAAGAACTTTTAGATAAAGAACATGGTCCCGTAAGAAACGAAAGATTTATTAATCATTCGACCTGTGTCGGAAAGGCTGCAAGTAGGATAGCCGAAGCTTTAAATTTAGATAGTGATAAAGCAGGTGCTCTAGGGTACATTCACGATATCGGCAAAAGGTTTGAACATAAAGAAACTGGGGTCTTCCCTCATTCGATAGATGGGTACAATTATATTAAAAAACTCGGATATGATGAAGAATACGCAGGAATTTGCATAAAGCATTCTTTCTTGAATAATGATATCGACTGCATTGCAAACGATAGAGATGAGACAGACAGAGATAATCCGAATTTTGCGTTTGTAAAAAATTATATTGAGAAAGAGTACTCTATCTATGAAAAGATAATAAATCTTTGTGACTTGATGTGTACAGATAAGATATTGACGATTGAAAAGAGAATGATAGATTTACTCCTAAGACATGGCGTATATGCAAAAACGTATTATCACATAGAAGAAACGTTCAAATTGAAGGCATATTTTGATGAGCTGCTAGGATATAATCTGTACGATCTGTTTCCTGAGGCTAAAGAGAATCTATAGTCAAAGGAGAGGAAAATTTTGATGGTGCAGTATTTGGAAATATTTATAGATAAAGAGTATCCCCGTTTTATTGATAAATATTTAGAGACTAGGACTCTAAAAAGGTTGAAGCACGTCAGTCAATTTTGTGGATGCGACTATACCAAGCTATATTCTGTCCTTTTTGAGTATATGAGATTCGATCACAGTTTGGTCGTAGCACATATGGTTTGGCATTTTACCCACGATAAAGAATCGACCATCGCGGCTTTGTTGCACGACGTTGGGACGCCATGCTTTGCTCATTGTATAGACTTTTATTTTAAAGATTTCATAAAACAAAGCTCATCTGAAAAGAACATAACCGATATGATTAAGGATGACGATGAACTTCTAAATTGTCTTAAGATGGATGGTTTATCGTTAGACGATTTCAGAGATTTAACACGATTCCCAATTTTAGAAAATAGTTCCCCTCGGTTATGTGCCGACAGATTAGATGGAGTACTCCACACTTGCTATATTTGGTTACATACTCATAGTTTAGAAGAGATTAAAGAAGTGTACGAAGACATGGCAGTTTTAAAAAACGAAGAGGGAATATTAGAAATCGGGTTTAAGACATTGCAAGTCGCCATGAAATTCGTAGATATGGTTCATAGATACTCCGTAGAATTGCAGAGTAATACTGACAAATATGTTATGAATTTTGTTTCTAACATAGTGTCTCTTTCTATCAAAAGAGGTCTCTTATCATTAGATGATTTATATAGTTCTAAAGAAGAAGAGCTCTGTGTCTTGTTTGAAAAAAATTATCCTTCGTGGAGATCGTTTCAAAACGCTTCCACCTTAGTGAGGACAGACGTTTTGCCAGAACATAGATTTTTTGTATCGCTAGAAGTCAAAAAGAAAACAACAGTACCTTTAGTAGTTATGCCTGGCGGTGCGAAAAGAGTGACAGAGGTTTCGGCCTGTGCACGAAAAAAATATAACGAGATAGAGAACTATAGGGATAGCGAGTATGCCTATGTAGATGAGATAAGAGAAATAGATAGTCGAAAAAGAGATGTCGTTTTCTTGGACTTCGACGGAGTGGTAAACGATATACGAAATAGGGATGTACGAGTAGATGAGAGGTTTGTTGCTGAGATAAAGAGGGTACTTGAAGCAACGGGAGCATCTGTGGTGGTAATATCCTCGCAGGAAATGGACGAACGGTATATAGAGCCTCTAGTTCAAATGGGTTTAAACATACACGATTGTCTACCGTCATTACCGTACGATGAATTTCAGAATGTCAAAGACGAAGACATGAAAGAAGCGAGGATATTACGCTATCTTGAAAACCATTCTGAAGTCAGAAATTTTGTAATAATAGAAGATGACAGTGTCATGAAAGAACTTTATGATCACCAAGTGTTTATCGAAAAATGTGATGGTTTTTGTAGCAGATATGTCGAACCTACGATAAGAATTTTAGAAGGTAACTTAGGTTTTTATCCTAGCGAGTATGATCGAAGTGAATCGATCGAAGCACGTTATAGGCGATTATTCCCCGATAGTTTTTTAGATGATGGGGTTGGAAAAGCAATGGCTTTGTGTCCAATTCAGGACATTTTTTAGAAGTTCTGTGGAAAATTTTTCGAGTTGTGGTAAAATGTTATTTAGGAGATGACTTTATGTGTAGAGTGACTTTAGAACTGAACTGTTGGATGCACGATGAACTCAAAGACTATCTCCTATCTTTGGAAGGTATCAAAAAAGTAGAAGTTGACTCAGAGGAAAACGTCTTTATAAGCGTGGAATACGACGAAGAGATAATAGACACAAAAGTTTTAAAGTATGAGATCTTTACTTTTTTGGACGTGATGCGCATACCATCTTTACTAAGTTTCGATAAACATCCAAAAGATAAAATAAAAGAACATACGTTTGTCATCAAGCATCTCTGCTGTGAATTTTGTTATAGTAGCTTTATAGACGATCTATTCATGACCGATGGCATAGAGAGCGCATCGGCGAACAAAAACGATGTCGACAATAGAGAAAATGTTCCCGTAGTAGTCACTTTTAACCCTCGGTTGGTCGACGAAGAAAAAATTTTAAAAATAGAAAAAGAGTTTAATCCTCTTTGAGAAAGGAATAGTGTTATGATAAAAAGATTGATATTTGATGTAGATAGTACCCTGATAGTAGGAGTTAGTTTTTTGCCCTATATCGAAAGTACTCTCAAAAAATATGACCTATATAGCGAGGAGAATATGAAAAAAGTTTTCTATGCAATCGCAACTTATGAAGATAACTACAACTGTTATACTAAAGAGAACTATAGAAGGCATCTATCCGATAATTTAGGTTTTGAAATAGAAGAGGGTTGGATCGATTCATTGTTTGAAAACATAAAGGACTGTGTTCCACCGGAAAACCCTAAATTGAATAGGGCTATCGAAGAACTTTCGAAGCATTATGAGATGGTGTTGTTAACTAACTTTTTTGGCGAATCTCAAATGAATAGGCTCAATACGATGGGAATCGGCAAATATTTCCAAGAATACTACGGCGAGGAATTGATAAAGCCGAATAAAGAGATATATCATAAGGCGTGCGGTTCTCACAATACAGAAGAGTGTGTCATGATAGGTGACAATCTAGCGTTGGACGTCGAGGCTGCTCTCAAAGAGGGACTTCACGCGATATTCGTTAATACTAAAAAAGCTGATATAACTGGAATTTCAGTTCCGATAGTCGACAAAGTAGAAGACATCGACCGCGACCTGATCGAGAAGTTGGAGGCATAAATATGGAAGGTATAGTTTTCCACGGTAGTCCACGGGGAGATTTAGAAGTATTAAAGGCGAGAGAAAGCACACATCAAAAGAAGTGTATATATGCAGCAGATTCGAAAAGTGTCGCATTGTTGTTCATGGGAAAAGGGATGGGCGACTTGGATACCATGATCGCCACTGTAAATAGTCAGTTGGTATTGGTAGAAAGAAGACCAGGAGTAATAGATAGACTATACAATAAGGAAGGTTATCTTTATGAGTTGGATGGTAGTACTTTCGATCATTATGATTTTCTTTGGAGTAAAGAAGTCATATCTTTTGAAAATGAAATTGTGCCATTGAGAAAAAAGCACATTTCTAATATAATGCAAGCTATCGAAGAAGAAGAAAGTCTCGGCAATATACGAGTATTTAGGTATCCCGATAGACCGACAAATGTACCTTTAGATAATTCTGATTTAATAGATAAATATATTTCCTTTGAAAAGAAAGGTTTAACTGGTGCAGTCAAAAACTTGCTTAAAGTTTATCCAGAGTTTGAAGAAGAGGTTCAAAGGCGACTAAAGGAGAGAAGTAATACTATATGAACGATAAAATATCTAGTGCGATCAAATATTATACTTTATGTACTAAACTTAAGGACACGATTAGAACAGGGCCTATCGTTTGGAAGGCTACGAGACACAGACTCGAGAGTGTTGCAGAACACATCTATGGAACTCAAATGCTGGCAATCGGTATATACTATCAATTTGCCTATGAACTAGACTTGGCTAAAATTTTATTTATGCTCGCAGTACACGAGTTAGAAGAGATAGAGATAGGTGACTTGGCGTTCTTTCAAATTACAGAAGAAAATAAACTTATCGAAGGTAGAAAAGCGACCGATTTTATTCTAAAAGATTTGTTGGGAAAAGACCAAATTAAAAATCTATTAGAAGAGTACAATGCGAGAGAAACCGATGAGGCAAAGTTTGCATATCATTGTGATAAACTCGAGTGCAACCTACAGATGAAACTTTACGATCAAGAAGGTTGTTTCGATTTGAGCGATCAGGTTAGTAACCCGATCATAGAGAATCCTAAAGTCAAGGAAGTGTTAGATAGTGAGAACAGTATATCCGATGCATGGATAGAGTTCGATAGAAATAAATATAAAGACGACGAAAATTTCTTGGCTATAGTTGATTATTTGAAAAAGCATGATATTTAGGTAATGGCTATGGATCTCGTAATCGAATTTTTATTAGAATTAGTCTTAGAAGGAACGATCGAGCTCGGCACGAATAGAAAAGTTCCTAAATATGTAAGATATCCTCTATTATTCGTAATTGCACTTTTCTTTTTAGGGATAGTAAGTCTATTAGTATTTTTAGGATTTAAGATAGTGAAAGACAACTTCTTAATAGGGTCGTTCCTGATCGGTGTGGCAATTTTACTTGTCATCGGTGTATGGTATCGATTTATTAGGGAGTATCGAAAATTTAAAGACGGCGTGAAATAACGCTTTTTTTGTTGACAATTTTATTTTTTTATTGTACTATTGTATTAGTTATATAACACAGCGAGGTGATGAGATGAATTTTATTTTCGATAATGAAAGGCCTATTTATGCTCAAATAATCGAACAGTTCGAAATAGCGATCGCTTCGGGGCAGATCGCTCCAGGAGAAAAAATACAGTCGGTCAGAGAATTGGCTGCAACTTTGAAAGTCAATCCGAATACGATGCAAAAGGCCATGCAGGAGCTCGAAAGCGAGAAACTCATCTTCACCGAACGAACTAATGGGCGCTTCGCGACGAGCGATAAAAATTTGATAAAAAGATATAAAGAAAAATATGCTAAAGAGAGAACATTGAGATATATCGAATATATGAAAAAACTCGGTTATAGTATCGACGAGTTGAATGAGTATGTTAAAAAAATAGGAGGAGACGAATGATGGAATTATTAGAATGTAAACATCTATATAAAAATTTTGGGGATAAAGAGATATTAAAGGACGTGACTTTTACGCTTCCTAGAGGAAAGATAATAGGTCTTTTAGGGAAGAATGGCATGGGCAAATCGACTTTGATAAAGCTCATAAACGATCTTCTAACTCCAAGTGATGGGGAGATCTTGATAAACGGAGTGAATCCGAGTGTAACTAGTAAGAAGGTTATTTCATATCTTCCTGAGAGAACTTATTTGGATAAGACTATGACTATAGACCAAGCATTTGGGTTCTTCGAAGACTTTTACGACGACTTTGATCGTGCGAAGGCAAAAAGACTTCTAAAGGACCTGGATTTAGATGAAAATTCAAAGATATCGAAGATGAGTAAGGGTATGCAAGAAAAGTTACAACTTATATTAGTTATAAGTAGAAATGCTGAACTTTACATTTTGGATGAACCTTTGGGCGGAGTAGATCCGGCGACGAGAGATTATGTCCTAGATACGATCTTAGCTAATTTTAACGAGGGGGCGAGCGTTTTGATTTCGACCCATCTTATTTCCGATATAGAGAGGATTTTAGACGAAGTCATATTTATCGACAAAGGTAAGATAGTTCTCACTTCCGATACAGATTCTCTACGTGAAAAAGAGAAAGTCTCTATCGATGAAATTTTTAGGAGGATGTTTAAATGTTAGGGAAAGTATTGAAATATGATTTAAAGTATGTATATAAAGTTATCGTCGTTTTTTATATTTTGACTATCCTATTTGCAGGATTGACGAGGATATTTTGGTCCATAGAAAACTCTACAATAATGGGTGTTTTCGGGTCGATATGCAATGGGATTACTATCTGTCTTATGTTCAGCATTCTCATAAATAACATGATGAGACTTTGGAGCAGGCTAGTAAAAAACCTTTACGGTGACGAATCTTATTTAACTCATACGTTGCCAGTTGAAAAGGGAACTATCTACACTTCCAAATTCTTATGTGCTTTAATAACGACATTTACAAGCGTAGCAGTTATAATTATTTCTATATTTATAGCATACTACTCTAAAGAAAACTTAGAGTTTCTGAAAGCTTCTTTAGATGCGGTAGCAATGATGTATGATACATCGATAATAAATTTTCTTGCGGTAGTTTTTGGAGCATTCTTTTTAGAGATCGTAGTCGTCTTGCAGGCCGGATATACAGGAATCATAATAGGACACAAGGCGAACGACGGGAAGATGATAAAAGCTGTAATATGGGGATTTATATTATATGTATTAACGATGGGATTATCATTGCTAACTCTTTACATATCAGGTCTATTTAGAACAGATATCATGAAGTTGTTTACGATGAGTGGGGCTGTCAGCATAGATACTGTCAAGTTTGTATTGTATCTGGGAATAATATTTTATACTTTACTGAGTGTGGTCTACTTTGCAATCGATACTCTTCTATTTAAAAAGGGTGTCGACGTAGATTAGATAGTTTTTAAGAGATAAAGAGCATACCAAATGAAAGAGATGCTTTTTATTTTTTATTGAGTTTAAAGACTTTTTTCTAGATATCTGATATAATAGCCTTACTTTATAGGAGGTAAGTAACTAATGAAGCGAGTAAGTGCAGATTTTGAAGCAGTTTTATCAAGCGATAGTGTCTCTGACTTAATAGATATCGCCAAAAGATACCCTCAACCGACTAGGGAAGAAAATCTCGAGTTAGTAAGAAGATATAAATCGGGAGACGAAGAAGTAAGAGAGGAAATAGTAATTAGAAATTTGCTTTTAGTCATCAAGGAAGCTAGGAAGTACGTTAATAGGTCTAAGAGTTATCAGCTCTGTGATTTAGTTAATGAAGGTGTTATAGGATTTTTGGAAAGTTTGGAAAGTTTTAACCCAGATGTGGGTACTGCTCTTTCGACATTTGTAGTACCTAAAATTAACTGGAGTATTAGGAGAAGTATCAATGATAATGACGATATGATCAGAAAGCCAGTTTATTTTAAATCGTTAGCTTTGGCGTATTCGAAGTTAATCGACGAAGTTAAAGCAACTGGAAAAGGACAGATAAGCGACGAATATTTGAAAAATGAGCTTGGCGTCTCAGATGAAACGCTAGAGTTATTGAAGCAGAATCAGCTGATGAACCCTAAAAGCCTCGATGAAGCGACTGATGATGACAGTGAATCTAAACTGGGAGACTTTATAGGAACAATCGACAACCACATCGAGAACTTTTTAAATTTTATGACTGACAAAGTGATTCTCGTCTATCTAAAAGCAGAATTAACTCCTATTCAATATTATGTCTTATATCATTCTATTTTAGCGGACGAAAGGTTATCTTTAAGTGATATTGGCAAAAAGTTGGGAATTTCAAGAGAAAGAGTCAGGCAGATATTTGAAAGGACTATAGCTATTATTAAATCGTATTTTACAAAAGAAGGATTTAGAAGCGAACTGTACCTTGACAAGTGCAATGTAGAATTAGCAAATATCTTGCCTTACGATGAGGAAGCCTTTTTAAGGTTTAACTTTCTTAGAGGAATTTTAGAAGATGATGCAATAAGACTTTATAAGCTTTGGTTGACTCGACTTTTTGAATACGATATCGAGTATTACGCATCTGTCATGAATAAAACTACAGAGGAAATTAAAAATTTGGGCAATGTCATCAAATTTTTAGTAGAACTGTTAAAAAGTGACAGTACTTATGAAATACAAAAGGAGAAAATAAGACAAAAATATAAAACTAATATTTTATCTTTAGAAGACTTAAATGCCGACGCGAATCAAAATAATTATTTCTTAAGACTTATCGCTCAAAGATACGACTCGATCGATTTTAATGAAATAGTCGAAGAGATTCAAAAAAAGGGTATATCTGTCGATCGAAAAACACTTTGTTTAGTTCATGATTATTTTCAGAAAAGCGAGAAGCTAGTGAGTGTCGACGAGGTAGAACGGGAAGTGAATGCTCTATTATTCGGTTTTAAAAGTAGTACCGTTTTGCCAGTTAATAGGCTTTATGAAACTTTAGTTCAAAATAAAGATAAATTTTTGCCAGCACAATATGCAGCTCTAGAAACGTTTGTTTTTCATACGAAATCTCAACAGGAGTTTGCTCGTAAATTTCCGAATTTTGATGTCAGCAATGTAAATTATGTTCGCGAGAAACTAGAGAGATTACATTATAATGTTCGTTCGTACTCTGTATACAAATTTTCTAAGGAAAAGTATTTGGCCCTTCGCGACAGAGCTTGTGAGTCTATCGAGGAATTTGGGTTAAGATGTTTAGACTTATATTATGGAGTCGATTGTAAGCCATATACTCTTTCAGAAATCGCTGAAATAACTGGAAAAAGTGAAACGGATATCTGGAATTTAAACTTATCCAGTAGGAAAAAACTTTTAAGGTTATACTTGAAGGAAAATCCTCCTAAAGATGTAGATAAAGATATTTATTTAGAATATTTAGACGATCCTATGTGTTCGATCAACAGTGAGCACAGAAAGATGGCGATTATGTATTTGAGGGAAGGTTTGACTTATGAAGAAGTAGGTAAAAAATTCGGACTTTCACGATATGAGGCGAACAATAGAATATTAGATACGATCAGAAAGATCGACATGTTTAGATATGGTATATTGGAATCTTATCCTAGAACGACTAAGGAAGAGAAGCTTGAATATGTCACTTCGATGAGACCGTGTAAAGGGAAAAATCTATTATTAGATTATTTAAATGGGAATTCTATGGAAGACATAGCTAAAAAATATGAGACGAGCATAGATAAAGTCATCACATCCATAAAAAAGTTACATACATCAGCTTTAGCGTTTAAATTAAAAAAGCAGGAAATTACTCTCGACGATGTGACTCGGGAACTCAACTGTCATCAGTCAGAAGTCATTCTGAGCGAAGAGGAATTTAAAGTTTTATCTTTAAGATTTGGAGTTAAAAGTAGATACAATTTAGAAGGTAGAAAATATAGTTTTAAAGAAACTGTTACTGCTCTTAAGATGACTGAAGAAGCGGTGAGCAGGTATAGAATAAGTGCTTTTCACAAGATTGCCGGAAAGAAGGTAGGTTATTTTCATCCACCTTTAATATATATGAGCAGGAGAGACGTTGCAGAGTTACTCGACGATATAAGACTTCCGATAAGCGAGCAGGATAGGCAAATAATGTGTAGTTTGTATGGACTAGGAGGGTATTCTTACAAAAGAACTAAAGAACTCTGCAAGTTATTAGGTTACAGCGAAAAATCGTTAACAAGAAAAGTGCAGAGGATATTTCTTACTATGTTTAAATACAAAAATGGAGAAATCACGCCTGCTTTCTCTTTTGAACACGACGTAAAGCCATATCTCAAATATTTTTCTAAATCCGACCAAAAAATTCTTAGAGAACATCTCGAAGAGGGATTATCTTATAAAAAAATTGCCGAATTAAATGGACTTACTTTCGATCAAGTCGTCTATTTTATTCGGAAACTTAAGGCTTTTCTTAAAGATTATAGAGCTGGCGATATTTCGATGTTCGATTATGATTATTATTTTGAGCATCAATTTGATGAAGATATCTTGTATTATGGAGATTTGGACTTAGCAAGAAAGGTAATATATATGTTTTTTGAAGAGAGAAAATACGCACCTACTATCATCGATGAACTTTCGTTGGATATATCTGAGAGTTATTTAAAAAATGTAATGTGGGATTACATTTTAGCTGTGATGAAGAAGCAAGCTGGCGTCAAAAAAGCCCGCGAGTTTACTTATGAGGAGATATGTGAATATTATTCAAGACACGAAAGTGAAATGACGGCAAGTCACAAAGTATATTATCATAGATATTTTAATCAAAGGGCGAATAGAAAGTTTAGCATAAATCAACTTGTATCTACAGTTATCACTATGGACTTAATTATGGAACGCTTTCCAGACAAGTACATCAGACTCGAAAGTGTAAATAGAGGATTTATTTTAGATTTTATTCACAGATTTGGTTCAGCGATGTCGAGGAGACATTTAGAAACGTTAGAGTGGATGTTCGGAATAAACAATAGAGATTTTATGAGTGGTAAAGATCAGATGAAAGTATTAAAATTCTTAATATTTTTTGAACAAGAAAGAATTAAAACGCTGAGTTTTAAAAGATAAGAACGAATTTAAAAAAACTAGCGGTTTGCTAGTTAAACGAAGAATAAGATGAACAACCCAAGGATGACTAGATATATGGAAAACTTCCACAGTTTTCCTTTTTTTACGATGTCGAAGAACCATAGGGACGCGAGATAAGTCATGATAGTCGTTACGACAAAACCGACACCATATGGCAGATAAAGAGTAGAACTGACCTCTAACAGATCGGTTACACTCAATAAGAAAGAGCCTATCGATACAGGAAGATAAAGCATGAAGGCATATTTTAATGCCGTCTCTCTATCTAGGTTTCTAACTAGACAGCCGACTAAAACAGCGCCACTTCTACTAATACCAGGAATTAAAGCAACCATTTGGAAAAGTCCTATCAAAATCGCATCTAAAACTGTTAAGTCTTTATCTTTTTTATTACCATTCAGTTTTCTAACTAGGAACAACATCAAAGCTGTAAATAAGAAAGCAATCCCGAGTATTTTGACGTTTGACAGAGCGCTTTCGATATGATCTTTAAATAAAACTCCGAGTATTCCAGCAGGTAGACAACCGAGTACGATCAACCAACAATATTTGAAGTTGTCTTTTATCTCAGGTTTTTTTCTTTCCTCTTTTTTAAATATATACTGGAAGAACGAAGAGATGAGTTTAAAGATATCTTTTCTGAATAAGAAGAATATTGCTAAAAAAGATGCAAAGTTTAAAAGGATCTCAAAATTTAAGTCGTCAAAGGCGTTCGTGTTAAATAGATATCGCACTAAGACTAAATGTCCACTCGAACTTATTGGCAAGGGTTCTGTAATTCCTTGAACTAGACCGAATATCAAGTATTTTATTATTTCAATCATATTATCACCTAATTCATTATATAATAAATCGTGAATTATTAGAAACAAAAAAACGAAGGAGTTGATATCATTTTACGTTTTTTTATCTACTCAACGGGAATTTTTTTGATCAGTTTGGGTGGCACTTTCATGTGGTTTTATGCAAATTTGTTGACGCTCGGATACACTTTTTTAGAATATTTGTGTTTTATCGGGACAAAAGTGGAATGCTTAATTCTTTTTTTGGGTATAATTTTAGTGATGTATTCTTTTAGGAGGGAGAATTGATATGAAAAATAGTTTTAATTTGAGAGTTTCTTTCAGTGAAAGTCCTAAACAGGCATATGAGTGGACAGAATCGACAAGTTTAATGCATCAAAAAGTAGAGAGAGTATCGACTAGTCTCTTGAAATCAGTACTATCGACAGGTGGAACGATTAAGGATAGAACGGGAACACTGCTCATATCTGACACCAAAAACGCAGTCGTTTTAAGACTTTCTAAGGATGGCGAGATAAAAGGAAGAAGCTTTCTTGAATTCTCTAAATCGTTGAACGTATGCGAGTTTGCTTCTAATCTAAAGATTAGTGCGATAGAATTTGAAACGAACGGGACTGCGGTAGAATACTCTCATGATCTAGCAATAGAGCAAGAAATGAAGGATTATATAATCAGTTCGATAAAGAGTAGTAATAACGAATATTTAGAGAGATATCTTTACTTTTTGTGTGAAGGTGAAGTAGACGGTTATTCGAAAGATAAGCTTTTAAAATTTGTGGAGGATGCTTCTATAGATAAAAATCTGAAACTATATAATTTTTTGATAAAGAGTTGACTCAAATAGTCAATTTTTTTAATATATGATCTTTTAAAATTACGAAAAAATATTTTTGAAACATGTAAAATTTGGTGAAAAAAGCTTGACAAGAGTAGCCCGTCAAGGTTAGAATTTAAGAGTAGACAAGGTCCGGATAAAACACAAGGTCCGGATAAAACACAAGGTCCGGATAAAACACAAGGTCCGGATAAATAGAAAGCAGGACCTTTTAACATGCAAAAATTTAAGAAAAAGTTGATAGTTATGGGAAGCGTAGGAATAGTGATAGCAGGGAGCTTAGGTTATAACTTACTGAATAAACCTGACGATTTTCAAGTAGATCAAAATAAAAAAGAAATGATCGCGATGTATATCCAAGATGAAGAGGGGAATTATCAAACGAGTGCTTCGAAAGAATTTCCGAGAGATGGATATTTTCTAAACTTGGAGAAAAGCACATGTAAAAATGGAGGAATTTTATCACAAGATCCAACTACGAAAGTGATAAGTTTAAAGGTAAGCCACGCAGATGCATGTAATCTATATTTTGATAAGGAATTAGAAATAGCGGGAGAGATGATTGCGCGACAAAGTGGAACCTCTACAGAAAAAATATGGGGAGATAAGGATAATATCGTAAAGATAGTATTAGAAAATAAATTAAATCCAAAAAGCGGTGCGACAAAGATATATGATATGTCTGTTGCTCAAAATGGAAGCATAATGAGTTATCTCGTTCCTACTGAAACAGATAGCACTAAATATAATGCTTACATACAAGCGAATGGCAAAATAGCTGCAAATACTAACATGGGCTACTTCTTTTATAGATTTACTGCATTAGAACGAATTGAAGGCATATCTAATTTAGATACGAGCAACGTTACAAATATGACTGCAATGTTTGGTAGGTGTTACAATTTAACTTCATTAGACTTAAGCAGTTTTGATACAAGTAATGTCACTAAAATGGACGGGATGTTTACTAATGATAGAAATTTAGAATCCTTAAATTTAAAGAATATTAATACAAGTAAAGTTACTGACATGAGTTGGATGTTTTCAGCGAATAAAAGTTTAGTTACACTTGATTTAAGTAGTTTTGATACAAGTAATGTTACAAATATGAGAGGAATGTTTTTTATGTACGATGAAAGCGACACTGCTGATACGTACATTACAAGCAAATTAACAGAAATTGTTGGTTTAGAAAACTTTAATACAAGCAATGTAACTGATATGAGTTCGATGTTTGTTGGTGCTAAAAGCTTAACATCGCTTAATTTAAGTAGTTTTGATACAAGCAATGTAACTAGTATGGAGCAAATGTTTTTAATGTCTGTGCCTTTTGATAATACAGTAAGTAAAATGGTAGAAATAAAAGGTTTAGAAAATTTTAATACGAGTAAAGTAACAAGTATGTCTGGTATGTTTAATGCTCTTAAGAACTTAACCGTTTTAAATGTAAGCAGTTTTGATACAAGCAATGTTACCGATATGAGTCATATGTTTGATATGTATGACCAACATAACGATTTTGATTATATTAGCAAATTGACAAAAATTATTGGTTTAGAGAGTTTTAATACGAATAAAGTGACTAACATGCATGGGATGTTTCAACACCTTAAGAACGTTTCAACATTAGATATAAGCCATTTTAATACGAGTAAAGTTACAGATATGGCTTATATGTTCTCTAGATGTACTAGCCTTACTAATTTAAATATTTCAAATTTTAATGTATCTTCAGTAACTGAAAAAGATTATATATTACAATTAGTTCCTTCTTCTATTATGATTAAAGTTAGTAATACTAATATGAGAGATTGGGTAATCAACGCTTCTTTTAATCCAAAACTGACAACATCAAACTTCACGATTACTTAATACTGATTATGAACCCCTTTTTTAGGTTTTTTTTCGTTCCAATTTATAGCCCAAAAACGAAAGTGCTACTTTTATAAAAGAGGAAACGCATCTACAAATCTGTGGATAAAAAAGAACGGTTTTTCTAGAATTTATAGCTCTTATGCTTTCTTTGTCAATTCTAACGGCCACTTGTACTGAACGTATGTGTTACAGCGGTTCAGTGACACTCGTCATAAATCTTAAACCTGATTACTTGAATCGGCTCAAAGGAACAGGAACAGTTGCGGATCCGTTTCGTCTTAGTTGATTACACTTTTAGAAATGTAAGTAATAATGAATTTCATGGAGGTTAATCAAAGCGATTAATCTTTTTTAAATCTATATACTTTTTCTCGTAAGTTTGGTATAATTATATCGGTGAATGAAATGCAAGAAGTTACCATTAAAAAGGATTCTAGCATAAAATTAGAAGATCAAATGTTTGAATTTTTAAATCCTAAATTTATATTTGTTCCGATTCGTAAAGGCTTTAAACTTAAAGTACGCGATAACGAATACGTCTATAAAAACGATATAATTGCGATGGATAGTCACGGACATGCAATGTATTCGAGTGTAAGTGGACGTGTTTTAGGATTGAAGGAGATGCCTTTTTACAAAGAAGGTATGATTTCGAGTTTAGTGGTAGAAAACGATTTTAAAGAGAGTATTAGAGTTAGAAAAAGTGCTAAAAAATATATAAATAGTTATACAAAGAAAGAATTGTTAAGAGTTCTTAGTGACACTTCATTACAATACAAAGATACTTATATAAGCGAGAAAGTTTCTTCGAAGTGTAAGACTATATTGATAAACGGTGTCGAAAATGAGCCTTATTTTGGCAATAAATCTTATATATTTAAGGATAATTTAGACGAACTTCTCGAAACGATAGATCTGTTAGGAACTTGCATGAAAGCAAGCGATATATTGCTAGTCGTTAAAAATAATGAGGAAAAGCTGATCGGCGAGCTCGTGAGTTTACTGGGTACATATCCTAATATAAAATTAAAACTCGTAAACGATGCATATCCAAATGGTATGGCTGAAGTTTTAAAGAAAAAATTTTCTTCTGATGAAACGATCGTTTTTGATATAGTCGAAATCGGACTCATATTTGAAACTATCAAAAGGGAAATTCCTGTAACTGAGAAAGTGATAACTATAACAGGGGATGCCGTAAATCCGAAAGGCGTCGTCAAAGTAAAACTAGGAGTTTTATTGTCGGAGGTATTCGTCACTAAATTTAACTTTACTGAAGAACAAGTCGATGTATATATGAATGGAATGTTAAGCGGAAATCTCGTAAACAGTTTAAAAGTCATCGTCGATTTGAATGTCGATGGAGTACTCGTCATGAAACACACCGAGCAAGAAATCGAAAAGTGTATCAAGTGCGGGTTATGTTCTAAAAATTGTCCTATGGGGCTTAATCCGAAATATGTTTATGACCACGATGGACGTGTGAAGAAAGAGTACTATGATAAGTGTATCGGATGTGGCTTGTGCAACTACCTTTGTCCTTCTAATATCGATTTAAGGAAAATCATGAACGGAAGTGATAAGAGATGAAGAAAAATTTAACGCATAGAATATATATAATGTATGCCATGGCACTTCTTCCTCTTTTAGCCTTCGGCTTTTATAAGAACGGCATAAGTTTGTATATGCGAGATCACATCGAATTTTATCAAATGTTTAAGCCTATTCTGATATTGTTAATAGTGTTGACTGGAGCTGTTCTAGGTGGCGTCGCAAGGGAATGGTTCAAGGACAGAAAAGTCTCTAAGAAAACGTTTGAGCGATGTAAAAGAGATGTCGTCGAAGCTCTTTTAATCGCGTGCATCTTGCCTATAAATACGAACCTCATTGCAGCCTTTACCATACCTTTTTTAATCGGTTTGGCAACTAATAAAATAAAGTTTAACCGCATAGCAGTAATGTATGTATTAATAGAAGGGATCAACGTACTACTCAAAGTAAATTCGTTTAATAACATATACGAAGCGAGCACAGTTTTAAATTATGATGGCTTTGATTACTTTTTAGGACAAGGTCCGGGCGGCATATTTTCGACGAGCGTACTATTTATAGTATTAGGAATGATCTTTCTGTCGTTTAATAAACTATATAAAAGAGAGTTGGTCTATTCGAGTTTAGGTACATTTTTGATTCTAGGTATAATCCCTGCAATGATAAAAGGTGCATATGCGAATATACTTCCATACATATTCAGTTATAATATACTTTTTGTACTGGTCTTTATTGCACCAAATATCGAAAGCTCGTGTTATACTGAAAAAGGGCAGATCGCGTCTGGAATAATAATCGGAATTTTAACTTATGCTTTAACGTATATTACACCGTATACAGCTGCGATCTTATCGGTTTTGATCGTTAGCCTGTTAAGTGGGATAATCGATAGATTATTCATTATAAAATAGAAAGAGAGATTTTATGAAAAAAATTTTAATTAACGTTTTAATCACCTTTGTGTACGCATTTTTATATTATTATATATTGATACCGCCTATCAATTTGGCTAGTCCAGAGTTTTATGTCCTCTTGGTTTCGGTACTGATAGTATATGGCATATTGGATTTGGGGCTTACGACAGTAGTAAGTATAAAGAAAAGGAGTTTGCCAAAGTTTAGGTTTAACACTCTAATGGCAGTACCATTCATCATATTACTAATAATCTTAGTGAATTTCGTTTCTTCGCCTATATTCAATTCGAAAGCCTATGCGAACAGGATTGTAATAGACGAGACGGGCGATTTTGCTCGAGACATGCATGAAGTAGACTTTAAAAAAGTTCCACTTCTCGATAAAGAATCTAGTCAGAAATTGGGAGACAGAGTGATGGGTGAGATGAGCGATCTCGTGAGTCAATATTATGTAAGTGACTTATATACCCAGATCAACTATAATGATGAGATAGTGAGAGTTACGCCTTTGGAATATGCCGACATAATAAAGTACATAGCAAACAGAAAAGAAGGTATCAAAGGATATATATTGGTAGATTCAGTTAATGGAGAATCTAAAATAGTTAGGCTGGACAAGGGAATGAAGTATGTTCCGAGTGCTATGTTTAATGAAGATATGATGAGACATTTGAGGTTTAAGTATCCAGCTGAAATATTTGGAACTTATACGTTCGAAATAGACGATGAAGGTAGACCTTTCTTTATCGTGCCGACGATCAAATACTCTATGGTAGGACTTAGAAGAGACATTACGGGAGTCGTCGTATTAGATCCTGTAAGTGGTGAGACGACAAAATATGGCGTCGGAGACATTCCTAATTGGATAGATCACGTGTATGAAGCTGAGTTGATAATATCCCAAGCGGACGATTGGGGAATATATAAAGGCGGATTCTGGAATTCTGTATTCGCGCAAAAGAACGTCGTAAATACTACAGATGGATACAATTATTTGGCGATGGACAACGATATATATCTTTATACGGGGATAACTTCGATCCAAAGTGACGAGTCGAACTTAGGTTTCATACTGTCTAATATGAGAACTAAGGAGACGATCTTCTATTCGGTTCCGGGTGCTGAAGAGTTTAGTGCCATGGCGAGTGCTGAAGGACAAGTTCAAGAGATGAATTATAAGTCTACTTTCCCACTTTTGATCAACTTGAGTGGTAGACCGACGTATTTAGTAAGTTTGAAAGACGCCGCTGGACTCGTAAAAAAGTATGCCTTCATAGATGTACAAGATTATCAGAAGGTCACAGTGACGGATGTATCTTTGGGAATAGAAAAATCTGCTGAGAATTATTTAAATTCTTACAATTTAGAAAATACAAGCGAAACTGTAGAAAAGAGCATCAAGATTTCGAAGATAAATCCCGTCATGATAGATGGAAATACAGTTTATTATATCGAAGATGACGAAAAGAATAGGTACACTGCAAGTATACAAGTAGGGAAAAATATATTGCCATTCATCGGTGTAGGCGAGACGTATAAGATAACTTATATCGAAAGTGAAGTATCTGTGATCAAAGCGATAGAAAAGAAATAGTCAAAGTTTTTGGCTTTTTTCTTTGACATATCGTGCGATTTACAGTGGTTGTTTCATTGTTTAAATAAGAAATAGGTGATATAATAATTTGGAATTCAGTTTTGAGAGGAAGGGATGAACCGAGATGTCAAAGATCGATTTCCAAAAATTATATTGTGATGCCTATCCGAATAGAATTTTCTCTAGCGGAGAACTCAAGGTGGAATATGGCATATATTCTCTCGCAATGTCGAAGATGATTAAAGAAGGAATTCTTATCGCTGTCAAAAGAGGAAAATACCAGATAGCTCTAAGTGTCAGTAGAAAAGCATATCATGAGAGCCTATTAAGAAAACTTTTGAGATATGTCCACATAAGTGATTTTGTCATGGCTTGGAATACTATCGAAGAATTAGCAAACTTTGAAAGTGAAAACAATTTTAACTTTTTGATTCTGTGTCTTTCAAACTTGTCGTCTGCTCCTGACAAATTCAGGATGAGAATACGAGGCTTTGAAATCGGAGATATTTTAGATGGCAAAAGTTCTGTTAGAAGCTCTATTCGTGAGGCGATTTTTAAGAGAGATTTTTCATTTGCAAAATTAGAATTGAAGCAGAGCATTTCTATCGATGAAGAATGCGATGTATATCGTGAACTTTGCTTTTGTTTTGTAGATGGAGCCTTAAAAAAACAAAACGTGATGTATATTGAGCTTTCGAGATTGGAGCAAGAGGGAGAATATGCCAAAATCATCGATATACTTACTTATCTTAGATCTGAACGTGCTCTTCGCATCGTAGAAGAGTGCCTTTTGAAATTGTCGACAATATGTTATGTGATTAAAAATTATGGCATCTTACCTAAAAATACTGGTGAGAAACAAGGGCCTATGGCAAGAATGATCGACAACGGAGAATTTAGTACATATTTAAAATTCAGTAAAACGTGGCAAAAGACTTTCCATCTCACCGCTACAGTTATAGAAAAGATAATAAGCGAACTCAGCGGAGCGGATGATTCAAGTATACGTATCTCACCTAAGGCAATGTATGCATTTTTTGACATAGTAACATCTTTTGATGATAAAGATTTAGAGGGAATACTTAAGGCGATCAGGGATTACTTGAAAGAAATTGGAAAACCTCAGTTAGAGTCACTGCTTACGAATACTCTTACAATGTGTATAAACGAGAAGGATAAAGGATTTAGACTATTGGCACTTGCTTTTAAAGCGATCGAAGGCGACGAACTAGATATGGAATCATTTAAGCAGGAAATTAGTTCACATAGTACAAATTCTTTTCAAAATAGGCCTAATCCTTCAGATAAGAAATAGAGAATATACGACGACGTATGGGAGATGAAATTATGTATAATGAATATAAAGTTTATAGAGGAACGGCTTTTGTAACAGATGAGGAAGGTGTATTATCTCAATTTAAGTCTGACCGAGTTGAAGATAAATTGAAACTGGCGAACGAAAGAGAGATCTTGACCGACAAACTAGAACAAAGTGTTAAAAAGTATCAAGAATGTAAGGATAAAACTACGGCACTTAATTTTGCCAAGTTAATATCAAAATATCTTATTTATTATGGTATGACCATTCTCGGCACTGGATTCCTTTTTGGAGGTACTTTTATGATCGATCCTGTACTTGATCCTGATATTCTGTGCATGGTATCTAGGGGATTTCTATTCACGATTGCACTTTTGAATGCGAAAGGCGAGTTTACAAGATTTTTACAAGATACTCAAGAGAGAGACGGACTTGCATTAGTAATAAAATTTTTGAATGAAGAAATTGCTAAAGTCGATCAAAAAATCCAAAAAGTATGGACAGTAAAGAATGCTCTGTCGGTAGATACCGAGATAGTCTCTTTAAAACCGTATAATGATCTGTACGAGGAAAGAATGACCAAACGTATGGATAGAATATGCAGTTTGGGTGCTATAAAAGACGAACTTCTCAAGTGTTTAGATAGTGGTGGAGCTTTAGAAAGAGAATTAATAAATAGTGGTGTCTTCAAAGAAGATTTATCTCGCGGTAGGAGATATATAATGGAAATGAAAAAAAACAAGAGACTAGCCAAAACTGATAGCTAATCTCTTTTATTTGTAGAATTCATGCTTTCTATAATAAATCTTTTTTCATGAACTGGCTCGATTTTTAGTCCGCGACGGTTTTGGTCCCAAAGTTCATCGTACCCTATTTTTTCTTTAAAAAGAGCGATTTCTCTTTGAAGCATTTTTATTCCTTTGCTTGCATATGTCTCGTTCGGGTCATCAAATGTTTTTTCAAGAAGTGGCAATATTAAAAGCGAAGAATATTTGTCTGTTTCTGGGATCTGGTCTTTTATCCTGTCCATGGTTTCTGAAAAGTCTGAGATCTTATCTCTTCTGTTTATTAGTCTAACCTTAGGTCTTTCTAATTTCCAATAATAACTTTTTTCGAAAACTAGCCTATATGCGGGATCATAAATAACCGAAGTTCCGTTTTGAAGTTTTCTCTCTAAAAAACAGTGATCCCATAACTGAGGATTGTCTGCGTACTCAGGATTAAGTCTAAAGTTATCGATATCGGCATACACCATCTGCACATTTTCTTCATCTAAAAACGCCATCGCTAACAATGTCGAACGATCGTAACAGAAACCGTTGCATAAACCATCTGACAAAAGTATGATCGATGCCGGAAGACCGCCATAGTAGGTTTCTCTAAATTTCTCTAGATCAGCAGCATCGTAGGGTCTAACTAAACCTCTTTCTAGCCCATTTTTGAGCATTTGTTTTCTTTTAGCGCAGTAAAGTAACCATTTTCATAATTTTCGTTTCCTCTCAATTCGGATATATAATACATCTACAAAAGATTAAAAGCAGGTTTTCCTGTTAAAATTTTCCTAGACTTATTTAGTCATGTATGATAGACTACTAACTTAAAGGAGTGGGAGAATATGATAAAAGACTATGAGATAGTCGGCAAGAACGTTTTAGTAACTGACGATCAAGGAGAGCACCTTCGAGAAAACGTAGATAATATCGACGAGATTTTGAAAGCTGAAAACTATATCGAATATTTGGAAATGGCTCTAGTTAAGTGTATAGATAGATCAAATGGTATAAGTATTATGTCTAATAGAACGTTCGTGTTACATACAACTTTTAAGGTATTATTCGGAGTAGGCATAACTGCTCTTGTGGCACTGATTATAAATCTGATCCAATTTGGAGGAACAGACTCTATCGCGAATACAATTTTTGGACCTATGAGCACGAGATTATTTCAAATTTTGGGAGTGGAGGCGATTCTTTCCCCAGCATTTGGATTTTATATCAACCTGTGTTATCACAATCATAAAGATGCTCTAGGAGAAAGTGAAAAATACAGAAAGAGAATCGATTTTTTAAAAGTTAAAATTAGTGAAGAAAAAAGAAACCTTGAAGTTCTCGAAATGCGAAGTAAAATGTCTGATATGGCGCGTACTCCTAGTTTGAGTATGGAAAGCTATAACGAAAAAGTACTAGAACTCATCGATAGACAGCTGATTGCTGCAAGTTATGGCTCAGGCTATACAGGACGACAGACGGAAGTTCCTGAAGAGGAAACGACTTTGGAGTCTAGACCTTACGTTATGAGTCCAAAGAAAGATGGAGGAAGATTATGACAGATGAATATAAAAATTATAAGTGGAAGAGTAATTTCTTCGGGCGATGAAGGATTACAAGAACGTAAAAACACAGATAATTTAGATGAAATAATTCGATTAGAAAACAAGAGAGACATATTGAAAAATCAGTTGCAGAGTGCAGCGCAAGAACTGGCGAAGTATAATTATAGACCTAGGAAAAAGAAAAAACTAAGATTAGTAGAATCTTTGATTTCTGTTTTGATAAGTACACTTACTGCAGCATTGACAGGCTTTTTTGTCTCATTTTGTCTTAGTGGCTTCGATTTATATGCAACCGAGGTATGGACACTTTTTGAAGGAATGAATACGCATTTATGTGTAGCTATATTTTGGGGAGTAACTATGCCTTTTGCATGCGCTTTTGTTAACCTCGTACAATATTGTGGAGAAAAAGATAGAATGCAAACAGTTTTAGGACTGGAAGCTACGATCGAATATCTGAACAAAGAATTAGAGAAGACTCTCGATGAACTCGAGAAAGCCCAAAATAAAACAGCAGTAATATCTGAACCTGTAGAAAGCGATGTCGTAAGCTTTGACGCTTTCAACGACGATTACAGTAAGGCAATACGAGAAAAAGCAAAGAGGCTGCTATATCTTGGAACTATCAGAGACGAATTGATTAAGTACTCAGATGATGAAACGTTGATGGCAAGGCTTAGAGATACCGGTATGCAACCAGATGAAGTCGAAGTTGCAAAAGGATTTATTTTAAGAGAGAAAACAAATTTTAGCGAATATTAAACGACTTATATTATAGGGTCAAAGAAAGGAGGTGAGAAATTATGACAGACGGATATAAAATTATAGGTGGAAAAGCTGTCTTGAGCAGTGACGAAGGAATGCAAGAAAGAGAGAGCGTTCATAATTTAGAACATATTTTACAACTGGAAAATAAAATCGAGATTTTGAGTGAGAGATTAGAAGGCGCGAAAGAGAAACGAAAGAAATACGGTTATAAACCTATAAGACGAAAGAAAGATAGATTTTTAAGCAGTTTGTTTGAGGTGTTCGGCGCTGCACTAGCTGTATTTGTCATAGTTCAATTAATTATATTGCTTTCCTCAGGTTTTAATTTGGAGGCTTTTTCGGAAGTGACAAATACTGTGTTTGGTCCGATAAAGTTTTGGCAGTTTTTTACCCTCGTAATGGAGATTATATTTATTCCATGTAGCATTTTGGGCGAAAGTAAGATGTGGAGTCGTGAGAATGCAAGGGTAGAAACGGTTTTAGGACTAGAAGCTACAATAGAGAGTTTAGAGAGAGATTTAGCCAACGAAGAAGAGGCGCTTAGAAGTGCTAAGATGATATCTCAATCGATTTCATCCGAAAGTGGGATCGTCAGTTTGCAGTCTTTCAATGAAACGTATGAGACAGCAGTGGATGATAAGATGGACAGAATAAGTCGTTTAGGCACGATAAGAGATGAGCTTATAAGATGTGTGGACGATGAACGACTCGTAGAAAGACTTAAACAAAAAGGTCTTCAAAGTGAAGATATCGAGGCTGCAAAAGCGTTCGTGATGAAAGAAAAGAATAGAGTTTATCAGTAAGATAGACTTTTTTTAATGCTTTTGTATAGGTGACGTGGTATAATTTTTTTAGGTGATGAATATGTACGTGAACATAGATGGCAATCCGGCGAAAGTATTAGTTAAAAGAAAACCGATTAAAAACATATATTTCAAGTGGTTAGACGACACTTTATTGGTCACTTGCAATAACTATCTTTCACAAAATGAAATAGAGAAACTGATAAAAACTAATTCTAAAAGTTTGCTCAATTTAAAAAAGAGAACTCCAAAAAGTGATTTAAAGAGTAACGAGATCTATTTTTTAGGTGAAAAGCATGTGATAGAATACGACGGTGTAAGTAAGACTTATCTAGATGGAAATAAGATCATAAGTAAAGATTCGCAGGAACTGGCGAAGTTTTTGAATTACCAGTGTTCTGTCATATTCAATAGTAGATTAGAGAGATTAAAAGCTCAGTTTTCCGATTTACCAGAGTTTAGGCTTCGTATAAGGAAGATGTCGACTAGGTGGGGAGTATGTAACACGAGCAGCATGACAGTTACTTTAAATTCAGAACTCATAAAGAAAGATGTCTCCTTGATAGACTATGTCATAATACATGAGTTATGCCATTTTAAGCATATGAATCATTCGAGCGAATTTTGGAGCGAAGTCGAAAAGTATTATCCATATCATAAAATGGCAAGAAGAATGTTAAGGGAGAGTCAAAATGATTGAATCTGTAAATAACGAGAGAGTTAAGTATTGGACAAAATTGAACGAAAAAAAATATCAGAAGGCTGAGAAACTCTTTTTAGTCGAAGGCGAGCATTTGGTATATGAAGCTTTGAAGTCCCAACATTTAAAGGAAGTAATCGTATTGAATGGATATGACTTTGAGTATGATAAGAAAACATTCGTAAGCGAAAATGTGATGAGGAAGATCTCAAACTTAACGAACATTCCAAAGCTAGTGGGCGTAGTGAAGATGCTAGAGGAACGTGAAATAAATGGAAATGTTCTAATGCTCGATCAGGTTAGCGATCCTGGTAATTTGGGAACTATAATTAGAAGTTCTGTCGCTTTTGGAATAGATACAGTTATATTAGGTAGAGGCTGTGTAAGTGTATATAATCCTAAAGTTGTCCGAGCGACGGAAGGACAAATGTTTCATTTAAATATAATAGATCGACCTTTGGAGCAGGCTATCGAAGAGTTGAGGGGCGAAGGATATAAGATATATGCGACGGATGTCGAAGAGGGAGAAACTCTTTATAAAACAGATTTTGCTCCTAAAACAGCGATCGTCATGGGAAATGAAGGTGCAGGAGTCAGCTCTGAGATTAAGAGTATGAGCGATGAGTATTTGTATATCGAAATGAACGAGACTTGTGAATCTTTGAACGTAGGTGTCGCGACCTCTATCATCCTATATGAACTATATATGAAATCTAACATACAATAAAGTATGAAAACTATTTTGATGAGCGAATATAATTCTAGTATGGGCGTTCTTGTGAGTCTCGAGGATAAAGAAGATTTTGTGTCAATAAATGGCAGTATAAATATGGATGTAGATAGGATCACTTCAAACCCTAGTAAATATTTAGATAAAAATAAAACATATTATTTCTACTGTAAGCAAGGATCTCGGAGTCGTAGGGCTGTCCAAATACTTGGAGTATATGGCTATAAAGTTGTGAAAGTGACTAAGTAGGTCACTTTTTATAATCGGTTGTAACTTCTTTTTATCGACATAGAAAGAAATCATAATTGAAGTCAAGCACTCAACTATCTTAAGTTTTCTTGATCAAAATTATACATTAATGTAAGTTTAATTAATAAAATTTTGTAATTTTTTTATGTATGACATTTAAAAAGGAGATATTGTCAGTCATGACAAAAAAAGCTTGACAAGAGTAGCCCGACAGGGTTAGAATTTAAGAGTAGACAAGGTCCGGATAAAACACAAGGT
>CASRZA010000009.1 GCA_949439935.1 uncultured Bacilli bacterium | reverse complement strand
GACAACGTCTTTAACATACGCATACTTCGTATCTCAGGTGGGAACGAATGAGCAAGAAAAAATCACTATTAGAAGTGGTGATTTGGCATTGACGTTTAGAGATAACGATGAAACGGTAGAAAATACAGAAGGTACTTGGAACTTTGGTGACACAATCGAAAAGGAATTAGTCATCGAGAATACAGGAACGAGAGATGCTTATGCGAAGATAAGCTGGGATAATTTGATAAATACATACTTGGCAGAATCTTTAACCTATACTTTGGAAGAGAAAAGTGATGAAGCGAATGCGATATGGGCATCAGTGGCAACTGAAGGTACAAATGTACCAAGAAGTGAAACAGCATCAACTCAAGTCTTGGCAGACCATTTACTTATTCTAGCAGGACACACTTATACATATAGAGTGAGAATCACATTCGAGGATTTGCCGGATATAGACCAAACGCAAGATATCAATGCAAAATTTATAACGAAATTTACCTTAGATCAAGGAGTTAAAAAATGGACTGCCGAGGACGCACTCGCCAGTTTAAATATAAAGATAAGTGAGACAAATCCAACAAACTTTGCAAATATAGCCACGACAGATGAAACAGCAAATGGACTGTTCAGTCTGGAAGATGATTATGGCACAAGTTATTATTATAGAGGAACAGCACCAAATAACTACATAAAATTTGGACAAGATGTTGATGGAAAAGAGATGTGGTGGAGAATCATTCGTTTTAATGGAGATGGAACAGTCAGAATGCAATATGATGGAACCGGAACACCAGAAACAAACACATACAACAAAAAATACGCGATTGGATTAAATCCTTGGAATTCACTATATCAAGATAATAAATATGCAGGTTGGATGTTTGGAGGAGAACAAGGAGAAGCAAGTACAAGTAAAGAAGAAGCTCAAAGAAATGAGACAGATTCAGAAATCAAGATAAAAGTTGAAGAGTGGTATAAAGCCAATATTGTAGATACAGGATATAGTAATTATGTTGCAGACAGTATCTTTTGCAACGACAGAAGTACTCCAGGAAAAGAAATAACAGGTTGGGGAAACGACGCAGGTTTGGGATATGGAAACAATTACATCTCATACGGAGCAACCGCGAGAGCTGGAACTTGGATTTCAGATGTTAGTAAAATAGCGCCACAATTTACATGCCCTCAAGAAAACGATAAATTCACAGTAGAAGAGATGAATGGTGGAAATGGAGCATTAACTTATCCAGTAGGATTAATCACATTAGATGAAGCTCTAGCCGCAGGAAGTGGAAAATATAATACTCGAAACACAAGCTATTATCTTTACAAAAATAATTTGTATTGGACTATGTCTCCCTGCTATATGAGTAAAAATGGTTCTACAAGTGCATTCGCAATAAATATATATGGGGGAGTATATTATAATAATACTCAAGGTAATGCTACGATTTCTCCAGTCATTAACCTCAAGGCTGAATACCTAGATAAACTCCAAGGAAATGGAACAATCGATAACCCATATTATTTGCAGGTTTAGATTGAAAAAAATAAAAATATAATATATAATCATAGGTAAGAGAACGTGAGTTATTCTCGTCGCGTTTCTCCCAAGATGGGTTACACGTCTAAGATTTCAAGGTCTTAGTCGTGTTTTTTTGTCCCTTTATCAGTTTACCTTAATAAAATGATAACGATGGCAAGTGCAATGAGCGCCCAGAACAAACCGTCGAGATCTATGGATAGTTTCATAAATTCTTACTACTAACATAGGTTGTCTTCGTATCCAAATACAGTATCATCAATAACCAAAATACTCCCCTGAATAAATTATTGCTAGGAAAAACGATCGACTAATCTTCGTGTTCTAGATCTTTATTAAAACATAATTCTAAAATCTTGTCAAATGCCCTATCTGAAAGGGAAAAGTGGCATTTTTTATATGTTCAAAATCGGTATTTTGGCCGAGTGTAAGACTTGTCGAAAAAATGCTTGATAAAGGGAGCCCGTCAGGCGTAGAATTTAAGAGTAGACAAGGTCCGGGTATATAGAAAGAGGGACCACCAAGGTAATGGAACTCTACAAAATCCGTTCTATTTGAACTAAGTATGTAAAAGGACTTGTAATATGGTATGTAAAATTTAAAAATTTACATACCTTTTTAAATGGAAGATCAGTTTTACTAAAATCAAGTTTGCCAAGGTCTTGATATATTTTAAAATATATAGTATAATCATTATCAAGTTTTCGGTGATACTTTAGGAGTAGAAAATCTTAGTCAGCAAAGAGAACCAACGGTCGGTGTGAGTTGGTGTGACGGATTTTTGAAGGTTGAAAGTTGAGAAAAATCGTCGATGCGCGTTAAGCATTAAAAAGATTAACACTTAAGTTATAAAGCAGGGGTGGTACAGCGAAGAAAAAGATCGCCCCCTGCATTATAGCTTTTTTATTTTCGAGGAGAATGTTTATGGTAGAAGAATTTTTGAATTTTGTAGAAAAATACGATCAGACTGATGAGAATATAAAAAACAAAATCTCTCATACGATGAGGGTCCGAGCAGGTATGATGGCGTCTAGTAAAGAATTAAACTTCACAGATGAAGAAGTTGAATTAGCCACTACGATAGGTTTGTTGCACGACATAGGTAGGTTTGACCAAGCGACTCAGTCTAAAACATACAATGACTATAAAAGTTTCGATCACGCAGAATATGGTGCAGACTTGTTATTTAAAGATGGTCTTATCGAAAGATTCGGTATTAAAAAAGAGCATTACGATGTGATAGAGTTTGCTATCAGGCAACACAATAAATTGAAATTGGAAGAGAACAAAGATGAGCTTGCTGTCAAAATGGCTAAACTCATACGAGATGTCGATAAGCTAGACATACTTTATAATTTTGGCACTTTAGGTCGTTACAACTTAAAGGGAGACGACAGTGAGATTTCATCTTTAGTGATGGAGGATTTCCTAAACAACAGATCAGTCGATAGAAGGAATGCTGTTACTAACAACGATAAACTCGTCGCCGATTTTGCTTTCGCATTCGATCTAAACTATGGAGTTTCGCTAAAAGTGGCTAAAGACCGCATGAAAGTATTATACGAGCGAGTGGAATACAATGGTAAGTTTAAAGAAATTTACGAACATGTAATTAAATATTTGGATGAAAGGATCGATTAATCATGTTAGAAACAAAATATGACCATAAAAAGGTCGAAGAGAATAAATATAAGACTTGGAAAGAAAAAGGTTATTTCAATGCGGGAGATATGAGCAAGAAACCGTTTACGATAGTGATACCACCTCCTAATGTAACAGGAAAACTTCACTTGGGACATGCTTGGGATACTTCGATTCAGGATGTCATAATACGTTATAAGAGGATGTGTGGTTACGATGCTTTATGGTTGCCGGGCATGGACCATGCGGGAATCGCAACACAGGCTAAAGTCGACAGGAAGCTTAAAGATGAAGGTATAAATCCTCGGGAGATGGACAGAGATGAATGGTTGAAACGTGCTTGGGCGTGGAAAGATGAATATGCTGAGAACATCCACGATCAATGGGCTAAACTTGGTCTTTCGTTGGATTACACTAAAGAAAGATTTACCTTAGATGACGGTCTTTCTCGAGCAGTTAGAGAAGTATTCGTAAAGCTTTATAACGAGGGACTGATATATCGCGGAGAGAGGATCATAAATTGGGATCCAGAGGCTAAGACGGCTCTTTCTAATGAAGAAGTCATCTACAAAGATGTAAAGGGAGCTTTTTATCATATAAAGTATTTTATCGAAGGAACTGACGAGTTTTTGGAAGTTGCGACGACGAGACCTGAAACTTTATTCGGGGATACTGCTGTCGCGGTTAATCCTGAGGACGAAAGATACAAACATTTGATAGGCAAGAACGTAATTCTTCCGATCGTCGAGAAAAAAATACCTATAATAGGAGACGAACATGCAGACATGGAATTCGGTACAGGTATAGTTAAAATAACTCCTGCACACGATCCTAACGATTTCGAAGTGGGAGTGAGACACAATTTAGAGAGAGTCGTGATCATGAATCCCGATGCGACGATGAACGAGTTGTGTAAAGAATATGCTGGCATGGATAGGTTCACTTGTCGCGAAAAGGTAGTAGAACGCTTAGAAAAAGATGGACTGCTTATCGAGATAGAGGAGATAACTCACAACGTCGGACATTCCGAGAGGACAGACGTCATGGTTGAGCCTTATTTATCTAAACAGTGGTTCGTCAAGATGAGACCTTTAGCTGACGCCGTGTTAGAAAATCAAAAGAACAAAGACACTAAGGTCAACTTTGTTCCAGAACGCTTCGAAAAGATCATGAACCACTGGATGGAAATAACATACGACTGGTGTATATCGCGACAACTTTGGTGGGGACACAGGATACCAGCGTGGTATAAAGGTGACGAAGTATACGTCGGTATGGAGGCTCCAGATGGAGAAGGTTGGATCCAAGATGCTGACGTGTTGGATACCTGGTTCTCGAGTGCTCTATGGCCTTTCTCAACGTTGGATTGGCCTATAAAGTCGGAGCTCTTAGATAGATATTATCCTAATGATTGTCTAGTAACGGGTTACGATATAATACCTTTTTGGGTAAATAGAATGACCTTTCAAGGCTTGCATTTTACTGGAAAGAGACCTTTTAAGGATTGTGTCATCCACGGGCTAATAAGAGACAAACAAGGCCGAAAGATGAGTAAAAGTCTAGGAAACGGCGTAGATCCTATGGATGTCATCGAGAAATATGGTGCGGATGCTCTTCGTTATTATCTCGTCACTGAAGTAAGCGGAGGAATGGACCTAAAATATGACGAGGAAAAACTCGCGAGTACTTGGAACTTTATAAATAAACTTTGGAATGCTTCAAGGTTCGTACTTATGAACATAGAAGATCTAAAAGAAGAAGAGTACACTCTTGAAAATTTGAAAATAGAAGATAAATGGATTCTCTCTAAGCTCGATCATACGATCAAAGACGTAAGACGCTATTTAGACAAGTATGAATTTAATAATGCGGGTGCGAGTCTTTATGGATTTATTTGGGAATGTTTCTGTGACAATTACATAGAGATGTCGAAGTTTTCTTCGGACGATGTGACTACTAAGTCTGTTCTATATCATGTGTTGTCGTCTATCCTTAAACTTATCAGCCCGTTCATGCCGTATGTCAGCGAGGAGATATATAGCATGTTGCCATTCAAAGACGAAGAGTCTGTCACCATTTCTAAATATCCAGAAACCGACTCTAAAAACGAATATAGCACTAATACAGTAGACGATATGATCGAATTCATAAAGACGTTTAGAACGTTTAAATTGGAAAATAAAATCGGCAAGGACTTCGGAGTAAAATATAACGTCGACGGCGATTATAGGTTGATACAAAATATGCTCAGAATAGGTGGAAATGAGATCATAAATAGAGAATATAACTCATCTCATGACGTCATTTATAAAGATTATAGTATTAAGGTATTATACGACAAGGACGATGAAGGCGACTCTGAGACTTTGAAAAAGAGAATTGCAGAACTAAAGAGCTCAATAACTAGAAGACAAAATCTTTTAGCTAACGAAGGTTATACGAGTAAAGCACCGAAAAACATAGTAGATGCCGAGAGAGAAAAGCTCAAAGAAGAAGAAGAAGAATTGAAAAGGATAAAGGGTTAGTAAAAATCGATAGGAGGTTTTATAATGTGTAATAATGATAATAGGGAAATAGCAGAAAGTATATACAAAGCGGGAATGACATCGATTGACGAAGGAAAGTTTTTCCAGGCCTATAAGCGTTTTCATGAATGCTTAGAAATAGATCCTGATCATAAAGCAGCCAACTTCGAGGTTTTCTCGGAATTAGTGAACAAGTATGAATTCGAAGCCGCGGTGGAATATTTAGTTAGAGCTTTTAAAGATTGTACCGAGACAGAAGAATACGAATATGGCAGATATTTGAATCTTTTGAGCATGCTAGTAGAATTGGACGAAGATTTGAGAAAAATAGCACTCGATTGGAAATGTTCTAAAGCGGATGAGTTAGGGCGTCTATGTAGTGAGAAGAGGTTTACGGAAGCTAAAACATGTTTAGAAAAGGAGAGCAAACTCTCTAATAATCGCACATACAGTAGAGTACTGTTCCCTCTAATCAAGGCTTGCGGGGCTAGACTAAGTAAAGATAAAGCTAAAATGATGATCTTAGAAGAAAAAAGAGAGATTCGAGAGTTGGTTTTATCGTTAGAGGCTTTGAAAAATAAAAGGGGTCTAGACATCGCTGAGTATTATATGCTTCAAATAGCGAACGATATCTTGTATATAAGAGAGAATGGATATGAGCCAAAAGTAGAAAGTTATGCGAACAGCTTTCTAACAGCATTAGATTCTAAAGACTACGAAAATGCTTTTAATGCTAGTGATGGACAGCAATTTTTCAATGACCCATATTGGATACCAGTCATAACTTTACTAAAATATTTGAATTCTACAATAAAGAAGATGAATGGTGAGAAAACTTGTGAAGAACTTTTTGAAACGGCAGAACTTTATTGGAACCGAGGTGACTTTTTTAAGGCGTTTGAGCTTTATAAGCGTTGTTTTGAAATCGATCCAGAGCATAGAGGAGTCGCTCGAAAACTGTTTATTTACTGTGTTTCGATCAAGCGCTTCGACCTGGCAAAAAAGTATTTAATCTCTTGGAAAGTTCCAAAGGATACGGAAGAACTTCATGAATATAACACATTTTTATTCCTCTTAAATAATATTACTGAACTGTCAGATGAACTTAGTTCTAGAGCTAAAAGTTTACAATTGTGTCATCTAATCTCTACGAATCGTGGTGAAGACAAAGATAGTATTTCTATTGACACTATAAGGGGACGCATCTTTCAAAAAAAATTTTCTTATGCTATAAGTATGATGAAAGAATTAGAAAAAAACTCGCGCTTATCAGACTCAGAAGAGACTTTAATGAAACTTTTAATTGAAGCAGATCTCACCAAAAGAGCTAGAAACAACGAGATGCGAGAGCTCATTGCAAATGACGACATCGACGGATTTGTACAATTGTTGATTAAATTGGATAACCTTAGAGGACTATCTATATCTGAAAGTTATTCGCTCAGAATAGCAAAAGATATATTAGAAATCAGGCGTACGGGCATCATAACAGAGAAGCGAATCGGGAAGTCTGATTCCATATACTTGGCTATAAAAAACAAGGATTATTTGGAAGCATTTAAACTAAATAGGTACCATCTAAATTCTTATGCTCGAGGAGACGAGGTTTTTAAAGCCATCCTAGAAAAGATGGAAGAGGTATATAATACCGCTATAGATAATAGCAAAGCCTCGATGAGTAGACAAATAGATAGTGATGTAGACTTATATACAAAAGGGGAAATATTATATAAAAATGGACGATACTATGAAGCCTTCTGTCTATTTAGAGAATGTTTAGAGGTTGAACCAAATCATAAAAGGGCTGCGTTTCAGTTATTCGTCCAATGCTGTGAACTCGACGGCTTTAACAAAGCATTAAAATATTTTAGAATCATGAGACGTGATGAGACAGATGAAGAGAAAAAAGAAAATGCAATATACTTATTTCTTTTAAATGAATTCTTAGATCTACCAGAAGACTTAAAGGCCGACGCCAAAAGCATTTGCTATTCTGATAATATAAATGGAGGTTCTTCAATGAAAATCGCTTATAGGAAGATCTACGAACATGTCATGAATAAAAATTATAGTCGTGCACTCATCATATTAATAGAATTGACAGCTTCTAGAGGTTATACTCCGAAAGACATTTTGTTATTAAAACTGATGACAAGGGCCTTTAGAAAGATGACTTCGGTCGAAGATAAGATGACTAATATGTATTTCCAAGGCGATCTTACGGGCATTTTAAGAAAACTCGACGAGATACGCGATCGATCAATTCTGAGTGTCCGCGAAAAAACTATAGGTATAATAGTACAAGACATTTTTACTATCCAAGAAACTGGAAGGATTCCTAGTAAAAAAAGCAGATCTAATGATTCGACAGTATTCGCTGCAATATTCGCTAGAGATTATAGGCGTGCTTATATCATAAATAAGAAGTTTTTGATGTCTAATCAGACAGGAACCGACCTTTTAACAAGGCTCATAGAAGATATTATGAATCTTATTTTGGAAATTAAACAACAAAAGCTCAAAGAGAAAACAACTTTGACACAGGAAGAGATCATATCTATCGAGGATATGTGTGGCACTGGGTTAATTCCAGATATTGTAAGCCAAATTAAAAGCGGTCAGGATATCGAAGACGCTCTCGCAATGTATAATGCAAATGATAATGAAGCATATGTCGTCTACTTGATGATGGCGGATTATTACTTTAGCATAGGAGAAGAAACACTGGGAGAAGAGTGTTTATTAAAAGTAGAGGAACTTTCTTGCTATGATGGGCTTTTAGGAACATATTACAGATATATCGAAACAGTATGTAAGCCTAGCAAAAAATTTGTCTTAGAACCACAAGAGACTGACGATAATCAATAAATAAAAAAAATATATCAACGCATATCTTTGATATATTTTTTTAATGTTCTGGCGTTTTTGTCGAAGACTATCTTCAATTGATTATCTATTTCGACTATTCCTTTAGCGCCCAATTTTTGAATACCTTCTTTGTCAGCTTTTGAGACGTCTTTTAAAGTCACTTTGAACCTAGACATGCTGAGTTCACAATCGATGATGTTGTCTTTTCCACCTAGGTATTTGACGAGTTTGTTCATATCTTCGTCGAAGTTCTTACCCGTCACTTTGATCGCTACTAAGGCAACTATCAACAACGCTACTGCAATGATTACATATTCCCAAGTCATTTATATCACCTAACTCATTATACAATAAAACTCGAGAAAAATATACTAAATCTTAAAGAAAGTCAAAATTTTGGCTGTATGTAAGCACGAAAAGGACTTATCATTCATAAATTATAATGAATAATGAAAGGGTGAATATTATGTCTAACAATAATGAATGTAATGGCATCAGAGAAATATTAGAAGTCATCTTGATTTTACAGCAAAATGCTGAGAGTCCTGAAAGCTGCTTAGATTCATGTGACAGACCAGTGCTCGGTTGTGGAACTACTTGCTGTGTATGCAATACAAGACCTATAACGATCTATACTTGTTGTGCTGGTAACCAGACTCCGATCTCTATGCCTATAAGCAAGGACATCGTAAACTGTACAAATCCAGCAGAGTGTTCTAGCGTATTTAGAATAGAAAAACTAGATGGAAATGCTGCTACTTTCAGGGTATTAGCGCCTAATAATGAAGATACAGGATTATATCCTTATGTAAGTACGAACAGCTTCTTTACGATCAGCCTAGACTGTGTTTGTTCGATAAGATGCTTGAACGATACTTGTGTAGAGTGTCTTTAGTGTAAGGAAAGAAAAGAAGACGATGAACGTTTGGACTCTCGGAAACTCGAGAGTCTTTTTAGTGACAATCATAAGATTATGTTTTATAGTAGTTCTAGATGAAGGATAAAAGAGGTTTGAATTTAAATTCGAAGATTTCGTTAAAACAAAATATAAATGGATATGATGCAAGAGATAAACGCCGACGTCGATGAGACCATTAGAAGAGTGAACAAAGATGCAAAGCATTTTGTATTAACAGAAGTTAGAGATGATAGACAGTCATAGGGTGTGAAGAGAAATTTCACACTTTTATTCTGGTTTATTATTGACTCTGTAGAAGGTTTTCTATTATAATGTTAATAAGGAAAAGGTGAATTTTTGAGATATGAATTATTTAGATGAAATAGAGTTTAAGATGGAAGAGGCTATGGAAACTTTGGATAAGAGACTGACGACCGTAAGGGCAGGAAGAGCGAATCCGAACATGCTAGCAAACGTCGTCGTAGATTACTATGGAACTCCAACGCCGATACAGAGTGTCGCAAACATTACTGTACCAGAAGCGAGACAACTTTTTGTTAAACCGTTCGATAGAGGTACACTTAAAGATATAGAACGTGCTATTCAAGAAGCTAATTTGGGCATAAATCCTACTAACAATGGCGAGATGATCATATTAACTTTGCCTGAACTTACAGAAGATAGAAGAAAAGAATATGTAAAGCAAGCAAAAGCCATGGGCGAAGACGCCAAGGTGGCTCTTAGAAATATAAGACAAGATGGAAACAATAAGGTTAAAGCAGATGAGTTGCCAGAAGATCAAGAAAAGGGTCTCTTGGAAGACATACAAGAACTTATCAACAAATATAATAAACTCGTAGAGGATAAAATTCGCGATAAAGAAAAGGAACTCATGGAGGTGTAATACGTGGATAAGAAAAAAGTTACGACAATAGTAATAGCAGTCCTTATACTTGCGATCGTCGGAGTAGGCATTTTCTTCGCGACAAGAAAGTCAGAAACAGGCGAGAGTGACGCTTTAAAATTCAAACGAGAGTACGAAGCTTTAAACGGCGAGAAAGCTTCGGGGGATAATGTCTATCAAACTCTAGATATAAGTGAGACGAACAAAGTAAAATATGTCGATTTAAATAAGGCTGTAGAGTTTTTAGAAAAGGGCACAGGTTTAATCTATTTCGGCTTTCCAAATTGTCCTTGGTGTAGGGGAATGCTACCCACCTTGTTGGATACAGTAGAAAGTTCATATTTAGATAGTATCTCATACGTAGATATGACGAATAAGAGGGATGTGTTCGAAGTTAAAGATGGTAAGGCCGTCAAAACTGTGGATGCAAGCGATGAATACTATAGGATTTTAGAAATTTTGGATGAATATTTAGACGATTATACGATCAAGGATAACAGTACAGATAAAGTTTATAAGACGGAAGAAAAACGGATGTATCTTCCATTAGTCGTCGCCGTAAAGGATGGGCGAGTCGAGCACGCAGTGACGAGTCCTGTAAAGCTTGAAGACGGTCAAACCGCGTTCGATGAGCTGACTGACAAACAAGCTGAAAATTTAAAAGATATGTTTAAAGATATGATAAAGAAGACTGAAACGGCAGTGTGTGACGAGCATTGTTAAGCAAAAAGGAGAAAAGATCATGTTCGATAAAAAGGGAATTACGTTATCAGAAATAATAGCTATATTGGCGATCATAGGATTGATCGCAACTATAATAATAGTTACTTTTATGAAGGCAAATTGACGAAAAGATATTTCTATACGAAATTTCTTTTTTCGTATAGAAAAGTGGTGCAAAAAAGTCCATTTCTCATTAAGATTTGACATTTTTACGCAAAAATCGCGCAAAAAATAAATTTTTGTTATACAAAAACGCTTTTTTTGTAAGTTGCAATCACAATTTAAGCGTGGTATAGTAAATTTGTCTTGAAAAAGAAAAGACATACTATGGTTAAGTACATATAGAAAAGGAGCACATTATGAGTTTTATTAAATTAAAAAATGTATCTAAATTTTATTCCAACAAGAAGACAATTTCGACCGGTTTTTCAAAAATCTCATTGGATTTGGACATCGGAGAATTCGTCGTGTTTACGGGAGAGTCCGGAAGTGGAAAGTCGACTCTTCTAAATGTCATATCTGGACTAGATTCTTATGAAGAAGGAGAAATGTATATAAACGGTGAGGAGACGAGCCATTATACAGAAGTAGATTATGAGAACTATAGAAGGAAATATATAGGGAACATATTTCAGAATTTCAACTTAGTGAACAGCTATACAGTTTATCAAAACGTAGAATTAGTTCTTTTATTAAACGGATATAAGAGGAAAGAATGTAAAGATAAAGTTTTAAATATCATCAAGACTGTCGGTCTTACAAAGTACAAGAATACTAAGGCTTCTAAGTTGTCTGGAGGACAAAAGCAGAGAGTCGCTATAGCTAGGGCACTCGCCAAAGATACTCCCGTCATAGTTGCCGACGAGCCTACTGGAAACCTCGACGTCAAAAGTGCGAAGAGCATCATGAAGCTTTTAAAGGATATCTCAAGTGATAAGTTGTTCGTCATCGTCACTCATAATTATGAGCAAGTCGAGGAGTACGCGACACGAAAGATTTCGATGAACGACGGACATATAATCGAAGATAAAAAGATCGCTTCTTATGAAGTTGTCGAACCTAAATTAGTGAAATACAAAGATTTGACTAGGTTTAATAAGCTCCGATTGGGTATTAGAAATTCTTTTAACATAAAGACGAAGTTTGCGCTGCTCTTCTTTGTATATTTCTTTTTGACGTTTCTAGTATTTTCTGAGTACTCTGGGTTGTCTAAGATGACTTACGATGAATCTCTCGATGGATATAATGAGAACTTTGTCGAAATTGATCCAAGAAGAGTGATCATCAACAAGAAAGATAAAACAGCTTTTACGACCGAGGAAATCGAGGCAATAGGTAGACTCGACAATATTAAAAAGGTAGAGCCGAACGATCTACTTCTCGATTACAGTGAGTCAATATATAATGAAAATGTATATTTTTATGGAAAAGTTCGAAGTCTAAGTGAACTCGATAGAATAGATATGGGAGAAATGCCCGTAGAGGATGATCAAATAGTCGTCACAGAGAACATATTTTCTTACTATGTCGATGCTTATGGCGAAGAGATACTTAAGAGAACTTACGATAGTATGTCTTTAGGAAAGGTTCGAATTTCCGGGATTAAGATCGAGAAAGAGGATGAGTACACGGGTCTCGATGATGTGGCAATATATGTGCCAGATGCAATCTTAGATAAAGCTAAGTTGGTCCTTGGAGCAAGCAATAGTAAACTCTTTATAAAGCTCAACAATAAAACTTATAATAGCGACGGATATGACATGTATTTTACTGTTAAGAGCAATGAGTTAGTCCCTGTCGGTAAAGCATTTGTTCCAAATACCTTTAATACGTATTGTAGTTATTATCAGTGTTTAAATAAAAGTATCGAGGTTGGCGCAAAAAATCTGTATTATGAAGATTCTATAGGACTATCTATTAAAAAAGTCTTAAATAAAGACAATTTTAAAAGTGCGACAGGATTGACTTCCTTCGAAGAGAATTCGAATACGATATTTATAAGCGAACAGGACTATCGAAATCTCTTTGTAAAAGGCGATTTTCAAATAAGTGCGTTTATCGACGATTTAAAGAATGGCGAAGAAACGATCGAAAAGATAACAGATATGGGGTATCAGACTTTTTATGTGAAGGATGCACTTGCTAACCCTTCTAAAGAGATGTTGGGCATATTGAGAATTTTTAGAAACGTCGTATTCATAATCGCGACAGTAGCTTTGTTCTTTATAAGTTATTTCATAATAAAGATCATTTTAAAGTCGCGAAACGTCTATTTTTCTACGCTCAGAATATTAGGCGCAACTAAGAAAGTGTCTAAACAATTATTGAACATCGAGCTCTTCATAGACATAAACTTAGCATATCTTACTTTTATCGCGATCGTCATATTTGCGACAAGCGGAATCATAAATGTCGAATATATAAACGAGCTAGTGACATACTTTACTCTAAGAGATTATGTGCTGATATACCTAGTCCTAGTAATCATGAGCTTGCTTATATCTAATAGATTTGCTAAGAAGCTATTTAAAGATTCTGCTATGAATACTTATAGAGAGGAAGTGTAGATTATGATAACTCTTAAGAATGTCAATAAATACTACAATAGACATAAAAAAAATGAAATCCACGTCATAAACGACACTTCTATAGAACTCGAAGATAAAGGGCTTGTTGCGCTTTTAGGTCCAAGTGGATGTGGTAAGACGACTCTTTTAAACGCTATAGGTGGTTTAGATAAGATCAACTCGGGAAGCATTTATATAAATGGTAAGAAGATGCCTAAAAGGGGCTCTCTAAAAAAAGATAAGATGAGAGTTTTAAATATCGGTTATATTTTCCAAAATTATAATCTTTTAGATAATTTGAGCGTATATGAGAATGTAGCCTTGTCGTTAAAAATGATAGGGATTAAGAACAGATTTGCCATCAAAAAGAGAGTGGATTATATTTTGGAAGCCGTCGGCATGTATAGATATAGAAATAAACCAGCCGGCATGTTGTCTGGGGGACAAAGGCAGAGAGTGGGAATCGCGAGAGCTCTAGTGAAAAATCCAGAGGTCATCATCGCAGACGAACCTACTGGCAATCTAGATTCTAAGAACACGATCGAAATAATGAACATCATCAAAGCCATATCGACAGAAAAACTGGTAATTTTGGTGACCCATGAAAAGGATTTGGCACACTTCTATGCTTCTAGAATCATAGAACTCGAAGATGGTAAAGTTACAGACGATTATGCGAATGAACATGAAAATGAACTCGATTATAGAATCGACAATAAAATCTATTTAAAAGATTTTGAAAATGTCGACAAAATAAAAGAGGGAAACAATGTCATAAATGTTTATTCTGATAAAAAAGATCGTTTAAAATTGGATATAGTCGTAAAAAATGGCAATATCTATATCCGGAGTCTCGCTAATAACAAAATTGAAGTCGTAGGTGACGAATCCGGCATAGAGTTCGTAGATGATCATTATAAGAAAATATCTAAGGATGATTATGAGAACAGTAAATTTGACGCGAACATTTTGGACAACTCTAAAAACAGGCTTCGTTATACGTCGATCTACAATCTGTTTTCGATGCTTCACACTGGATTTAAAAAAGTGGCAAGTTATACGATGATGAAAAAGGTACTGTTAGTAGGCTTTTTCGTGTCAGCGATGTTCATAGTGTATGCCGTGTCTTCTATATTCGGGGTGACTACCATAAAGGAAAGCAATTTCTTGAGTACTCACAGAGATTACATCAAAATAGAAAATAACGAGAACAAAGTCGAAGATTATTTAGCTCTCGAGACATTAGAAGATGTAGAATATGTAATGCCTGGCGATTCAGTTGTCAATTTTACATTTAAAAATGAGTCATTATATCAGCTCGCGAATAAGGGGATTCAAGTTAAATTAGCTATGGCTAGCAATAAACTTTTGTCACAAGAATCTATCATTTGGGGAAGATTGCCAGAAAATCCTCGAGAAGTAGTGTTGGACAAATCGATCGCTGATAGAATATTAAAAGAAGAATATAGGTTTCAAATGTTCGGCGTCAGCGATATAATCGATCTCATAGAAAAAAGCTTGTATATAGCCATGTCTTTTGAACCCGAATTGAAGATCGTCGGAATTGCCGACACGACGAATCCTTGTATATTCGTAGATGAAAGTTATTTTATGAAGTTAGTCTATGAATCACTTAACGAAGGAGGACAAGGTGGCGATGGCGAAATTCAAAATTATGATTTTAGAGGCGACGAGTTTAAACTTCGAAGAGGACGTGCTCCTTTAAACGATTATGAAGTAGTAATCGATTATAATAATAAAGATATGTTCCCTCTAAATAAAAATATCGATATGAAGATAAACGGTCACAAGTTAAAGGTCGTCGGTTACTATAGTTCTGATTCGAAGATGGCGAATAAATATTTTGTAAGTGCAAATACATATAAGTACAATGTGATCACTAAATCATCGGGAATGATGATATATCCTAAGGATAAGACAGTAACGATCGATGAACTAAAAGTCATGGGTTATAACGCCCAAGATAATTATCAAGTACTTAAAGATAAATACATAAGACAATTGAAAGACAATATAATACAATCGTTGATAGTCTCTGGTATTCTTTTAGCTATCTCTTTCGTAGAAATATATTTGATGATAAGAGCATCTTTCTTATCAAGAATCAAAGAAGTCGGAATCTATCGTGCGATAGGAGTTAGAAAGACAGATATATATAAGATGTTCTTAGGCGAGATCTTAGTGATAACGACTATAGCTGGATTAACGGGAGTACTATTTATGAGTTCGATAGTCAACGAAGTGACGAAGATTTCATTCTTTCAAAGTATGTTTATATTAGATGCGAGGGTCGTTATTATAAGCATTCTGCTCGTATACGGATTCAATTCTTTAGTCGGTCTCATGCCTATAAGGCACACTATAAAGAAAACTCCAGCTGAGATTCTTTCGAGAAATGATGTCGACTAAATTAAATGTCTACTATCATTAAAAAATTAGAAAATAAAAATATCATCTCTTTCATATAATCTAATAGTGATAATTATGAAGAAAGTGATATTTTTTTGTGCTTGTATTATCTTATCGATAGAAACTGTATTCGCTTATAGTGCCGCGGTCGTGATGGATGCGGACAGTGGAAGAGTTCTCTATAGTCACGATGCGGATTCTAGATATTTGATCGCTTCTACTACTAAGATAATGACTGCTTTAGTAGTTTTGAATAACGTAGATTTAAAAGAGGAAGTCGTCGCAGGAGAGGAAATATTGAAAGCATATGGAAGTTCTATATATCTGAAGCCAGGGGAAAAATTCACTGTCGAGGATCTGCTCTATGGACTCATGCTTAGAAGTGGAAACGATGCTGCACTCGTCCTTGCTAAATACACCGCGGGAAGTGTAGAGGGGTTCGTAAAACTTATGAACGATACAGCATTGATGATCGGCATGCACGAGACGACATTTTCTAATCCACACGGCTTAGACGAAGAAAATGAGAATAGGAGTACGGTCTATGACATGTGTCTTTTGATGAGAGAAGCCATGAATAACGAAGAATTTAGAAAGATCTCTGGCGTAACTAAATATGTGAGTAAATCTAACTTTGGCACTTATGAATGGTTTAATAAAAATAGGTTAATTACAGATTATAAGTATGCGACGGGTGGTAAAATAGGCTATACGACTAGGGCAAAACATACTTTTGTATCGGCTGCTTCGAAAGATGATAAAAATTTAGTGATCGCGACGTTTGTCGATCGAGAAAGATTCGATACTCATAAGAATCTATATGAAAAGTATTTTGAGATGTATAAGAAATATCTTCTGATAGATAAGGATAATCTCGAGATAAAGTATAAAAACGGTTATAAGGTTTACACGACGTCCGATTTTTCGATGCTTTTAAAGAAAGATGAAAAAAAGAAGTTGAAAAGAGAAGTCGAACTCTACAAAGATGACGGGGAAGAGTGGTATGGGACTAAGATAATCGGAACTCTCAGTATCACTTTGGATGGTAAAGAATATAAAAAAGTAAATATATATGCCGAGAAGTTAGGTAAACCGAAGACTTTCTGGGAAAAGATAAAGGAACGTTTTAAATGGTAAGTCTAATTTGGGGTATTTTGATATTAGTTGGAATATTTTATAGTTTTATAAGTGGAAATCTATCTTTGGTAAACGACGAAGTATTGAAAAGCTCGGCACAGAGTCTAGAGATGTTTGCTACGATGTTTCCCGTCATAGTGTTATGGATGGGCCTCATGCAGATCGCGAGCGATTCTGGACTTCTTTCTAAAATCGCCTATAAGTTTTCATTCGTTTTAAAAAGATTATTTCCGAGTATTCCAGAAGGGCACGAGTCATTAGGGCTTATCGCTTCTAATATAATAGTTAACATGGTCGGTCTGGGAAGTGCTGCGACTCCTTTCGGTTTGAAAGCGATGGAAAAGTTGCAAGAAATAAACGACAAGAAGGATACTGCGAGTCCTGCGATGATAACTTTTCTAGTTTTAAATACTTCGGGAGTCACTCTCATACCGACAGCTATAATAAGCCTTCGCGCCATGTATGGAAGTGCTAATCCAGGCGAGATTATATCCGCGGCTTTGGCGGCGACGCTTTGCTCGACGGTCGCGGGTATTTCTCTCGATTATTTAATTAGAAAAAAGAACAGGAATAAATAGATTTATTTGAAAACTTAAGAGAGTTATATTATAGTGGTGGTAACAACGATGTCTTTAGAAGACAATATCTTTTGTTTTAAGAAAGACTCTTATAATTGGTCTTTTGTTATAAGTCGAGAATAAACTTATGTAGAGGTGGTTTGCTTGACGACTTTTTCTTTACTTTTAATTCCTTTGATGATCATAGGTATCATATTATATGGTATGATTAAAAAGGTCGACATTTATTCTTCTTTTATAAAAGGTGCGAAGGAGGGTATCGATAGTGCAATAAGCATATTTCCTTTTACGGTGGCGATGGTTTTCGCCGTCAATATCTTCTTACATAGTGGTTTCCTCGACAGCATCTTCGGTGCAGTTGCCGACGCCTTAGGACCGAACATGCCCGTCAGTATATTTCCTATGGCGTTACTCCGCCCTATAAGTGGTTCGGCCAGTCAAGTTATCATGACCGATATCTTTCAAAATTTTGGAACAGATTCTTTTGTAGGGCGTTTTGCGAGCGTACTGCAAGGAAGTACCGATACCACTTTTTATGTGATAACTCTCTATTTTGGAAGTGTCGGCATCAAGAAGATAAGATATGCTTTAAAGGCTGGGCTTTTTGCAGATTGTGTCGGCATCATCATGAGTTTTATCGTAGTTTATTTAATTTTTGGAGTTTGATACGAAAATAGCGTTTTTGTACTACGAAAATGAAATTTTAGTTAAAATTTCGTGCAAAAATGTCAAATCTCACTGAGAAATGAACATTTTTGAGGTATAAAAATGCTTTTTTTGCGGTTTGCTTTTGGTTTAGATCTTTTGTTATAGTGTCCGTGGAAAGGAGGGAAAAGTATGAATCAATTAATTCTGGTCGGGAGACTTACTAAGGATCCGGAGATAAAAAAGATCGACAGCAAAAGTTGTTGCTATTTGACTGTAGCAGTCAAAAGACAGTTTAAAAATTCTGAAGGGATATATGAATCGGATTTTATAACTTGTACAGTGTGGAACATAATAGCTGAGAAAGTTTGTGAGTATTGTAAAAAAGGTGACGTAGTTTCTATTAAAGCAAGAGTCCAAAATAACAACTATACAGATAAAGATGATAAAAAAGTCTATTCCTATGAGATGGTCGCTGAGCAGGTATCTTTCGTCCAGTCTCAACACAGAGATGCCGAAGACGAAGAAGATGAAGAAGAAAAACTCGACGAGTGATATTAAGGCGGAATAAATTTTATTTTCATTCATAATCTTTAATAGGTGATGAAAAGATGCGCAAGATTTTTGAGTGGCTCGGCGGATTTGCTCTGGTAGTATTCAGCTTTTATTTTACAGATAAAGTTAGCATGATGGTTGCAAATAAAAGTGAACTCATGCAAGAGATAAAAACCGTGAGTTCTACTTATGAATTGGAAGCAGAAGATGCTGTCATAAATGTAAAGGAGAACTCTATCATACCGGGAAGGTTCGGAAGGGTCGTAAACAGCGAAGAAAGTTATCTTTCTATGCACGATTTCGGTTCTTTTAATGAAAACTTCCTAGTCTATGATTACATTAAACCTAAAAATTCTCTCGAAGATAATAAAGATAAATTTATAACAGCTGGCAACCCTAATAATAGACAAGTCAGTTTCATAATCGTAGATAACGAAGAGATCACAAATTATTTTGACGAGATAAAGTTGGATTACGACAAAGTATCTACTAAATATCAAGAAACTTCATCCCATGTCGAAATGATAAATGGAGCGTATGACAAGACAGAGTTTAACGAATTAAATTCTAAACTTAAAAATAGTCCGAAATTATGTTTGAAGGATTTGAGCAACTTATCTCTCTGCGAAAAAAATTCGTATTATCTATTGAATCCGAGTAAAGCTTTGACCAGTTCAAATTTGATCGAAGTTAAAAATAGTATACGCCCTGGAAGCATCATCCTCATATCTTCAGGCGTAACTAAAGAAAATATTAAATATATTTTAAACGAAATTGAATATAAAGATTTAGATATCGTTCATATATCTAAACTCATAAACGAGAAGGGATCCCGCTAAGAGATCTCTTTTGTTTATAAAACGTGTTGACTTGAAATGGTTATAAATGTAAAATAAACTAGTAATATTTTGAGGTGATATAAATGACATATAATGTAAGCAGATGGGGCAAGTCAGAGCTCATTTTTTTTCCGATGATGGGTGGAGAAAATTGTTGGAAATATATCGATGATGAAGAGAGAATCTACAAGGCATCTTTCGACGAATTTTTTGAGTATCTTAGAGATAAGATAAGAACTAAAAACACGATAGTAAAGTTAGAACTTACTTATAGGAAAGAATTGACTTTAAATTTAGAGGGATTTGTAGATGGAACGTATGAGGCGTCAGAAACCGTTTTAAGATTCCCTACTAATCTATTGAACGAAGAAAGCTTTATAGAGCCTTTAAAAGAACTTTTGAGAGAGTATTACAGTTGTAAATCTGAGACCGACGAAAATATCGGGAGCTTACTAAACAAATATAGCGCATTGGTAGAAAGGAAAAATAGGATCGATGACGTTTCGAAAAAATTACTTTATGAATTTGCCAAGACAAAAAATATTTCTTTGGCATATGATTCTGAAACGCTAAGTAGTGTGTATCATCATCTTGCAAATAATAAGAAGAGAATCGTACAGAATACAAATTTTTTTGGAAAACACTTCTTTGGAAGGATTTGCGAGGTATTACAATTCTGTTATGAAAGAACGCTTTTATCTTTTGGGATATTAATTCTGCTCACTTTTTGCAGTGTGGTTTTGGGAGTAGGATTCAGTATGCCAGAATGGTTCTTTAAAGTTGTTTTGGGATTTTTAGGCGGCTGCATATTTGGAACAGAAGTTACTTTGATCATGGGTATGACTGGTAATGTGGATTTTGTAAAGTACAAGCAGAGGACATATACCGCGGATAAGTTACTCGAAAAGTTGGAAAAGGAGTACGGTTTTAAAAGAGAAACTGTCAAACTTGTACATAGTGTGGACGATGCTGCTTTCTATATTGAAGACGTCTTCTATAAGTTCATATTGAGCGATTTACGTTATGTGCAAAAGCATAAAGGCGTAGATTTTGGCGAGGTTTTGGAAGAAATCCACGTCTTAGTGGAGGAATATAAAATTGCTTATAAGAAGAGGCTCGATTTAGAAGAGCGAATGCATTTTTTAGAATGGCTTAATGCAATAGAGATGAGAATGTATGCTAAAAACGACCAAAGTGGATTTGTAGATAGATCGAAGATAGCTTTTGGAAAAGAAGATTTGGAAAAGAGATTAGAATTTTTAGGTTACCCGATCGCGAAAAAATCTGAGGATAGGTTTTTAAACGACGTATACGGTTCTTTAGATGGTATCTTGAAGATGCCTTATGCTAGATGTGAAGTGGAGATATTTAGGATTTATGCGCTCGCTTTTAAATATGCAGAATCAGGTATCGACTCGGATGGAAATTACAGAGCTTTAGGCACTCTTGCGACTAAACTTTTTAATGAATTAGAAGAGATAGAGAGCGATGTAACTAAAAAGAGAAACAGTTTAATTGAAGATTCCTTAAATGATCATGTTGTGGATGAACATGTCTCATCTCAGGAGTTGGATAAAGGAAGACAAATCGTCAATACGCCCTTGGAATAACGATGTGTAACAAAAAATATGTCTTTACAATTTAGATTATGAGGAGCTCGAGGTAGAATATCATAATGACAATAGAGATAATCGGTTTTTATTGACTTTTAATTTCTTAAAATGTAATATAAGCTTCGAGGTGTTTTATGAAATTATTTAAAATGGCAGAATCTAAAAACGATACAGTGACTTTAATTCCTGTGGACGGCGGAGATGATATGGGAGGAATAGCATTTTTACACAGAACTGTAGGAGAAAAGCATACTTGTAAAAAAGAAGAATTTTTAGCATGGTTAGAAAGTTTGATAGATAAAAAAGATATAGTCCAGTCATTTTATCTTCTGGATGATAAGATAAGGCTGTATATGCATGGAATAGAAAACGACCATTATATAGACGAAGAAATTATCATATATTTTAGAGGAATCCTTACGTTGGATAAGTCGTTCGCTAGCAAGCTTGTTGCTTTGAGCAATAAATATATGGGTGTTGATATTGAGACGCATGCAACTATTAACGATCGATTAAAAAAACACGAAGATATAATAAATAGAGATAAGAAAATAAGATCGACGACGAGAGAAATTGCCCACGAATTTTCTAGTACGGGAACTATAGAGAGCGATTTAAGTGATTATGTCGCAAGATCGATAAGAGATGAACTCGTGCGAAACGAAGGCGAATTCTATGATTTCGTAAAAATTCCTGGTAAAGATTTAAAAAGTAAAATCGTCAATCTTCTCAATATTTTTTGGAAAACTTTACCTTTACATTTCATTTCTTATATCGCTTTAGCAGTTTTCTTCATGAATGGAGGTTTGGAAGTGTGTTCATTTTATCTAAGTGCAATTTATGCTCCAAATTTCTTAACTCTCTGTGGATTAGAGCTTTTTGGAACTCTCGATAGATCGATATCTTCATGTAAGAGCGAAGTAGTTCAAGAATTAGTAAGTTTTTTAGAAAAAGAATACGATATGAATGCGACCATCGCGCCTTCTAAAACGCTAGAAGAAAAATTTAGTATGGAAGGAAACTTTTTAACCTGTGTTAAAAAGCTGTACAATTTTATGAGATTGGACCAAATAGAGTTCGAAAATGAACTTGTGGGGTTAAATGAGATGTTGACGGCATATATTCTGAACAAGATCCATCATAAATTCGATAAATTCTATTTCATGAATTGGCTCATGCAGTTCGAGGCTAAAGTTTTTGAAGCACATAGAAATAGCGATGTCAAACCTATTTATGATGTCACAGATTTAGAAGACAGACTTGCATATTTAGGGTTCGATTTTAGGGACGACATGAGTAGTTCTTTCGTATCCGATGTGTTCGACGAGATTCACCGTATATGTAATTTACCTTATGATGGATGTAATTTAGATATAATTAGATTGAGCAGTTTGGCAATAGAATATTGTGAGACTCTAAAAGACGAAGATGACAATTATTTTGCAAGAGGTATAGGGGCAGGAAAATCGTACGAAGCTTTAAGTAAAATACAAACTTGCGTTTCAAAGAAAATCGATAAACGTTATGGATTAGATGACGAGGGAGATGCGGTTTCAGAGGAAAAACGATTAGAAGAAGAAGAAAAAGGATTTGTCATATAAAAGATATTGAAATAAATGTTCTATAATTAGGAGCATTTTTTTCATTTTGGCACGATCATATTTGATTAACAGATCACCTGCTATTTGCTTTTGATAAATTTTTCTGTTATAATGTATTTATCGATTTAACTTTATATAAATTTTTTAAATTAGAAAGGAACGTTTTATATGAGTAAAATTAAAATAATGGCTATGGGTGGCCTGAATGAAAATGGAAAGAACACCTATGTAATCGAAGTAGATGGAGCAATTTTTATATTCGATGCCGGATTGAAGTATGCGACCGACGAGATGTACGGAGTTGATTATACTGTTCCAGATTATGAATATCTCGTTAAGAATCAAAAGCGAATCAAAGGGCTCTTTTTGACACATTCCCATCCAGAAAATGCTGGGGGAATATTCGATCTTTTAAAAGTGTTGCCTAACATAAAGGTCTTTGCTACTAAATATACTATCGAATATTTGAAACTCGAAGGATTAGATCCTAAGAGAATATTAGAGATAACTGCCCATCATAAGATCAACTTCGGTCCAGTGAGCATATTTCCTATAAATATTAACCATTCTGTTCCAGATTCTGTGATGTATGTAGTGAACACGAAGGATGGAGCGATAGTGTACACAGGAAATTTCTTGATCGATCCTTCTATGACGGGAAGTTATAGCATGGATTTAGGAAAGATAGCGTATGTCGGGAAGCTTGGAGTTCTATGTCTACTGAGCGAATCGAGTTTCTCTGAACGAGTCGGCCATACGAGTCCTCATCACAAATTTGCAGGATACTTTAGAGATATAATAAACAAGGCTCCGGGACGAGTTCTAATAACTCTTTTTACCGAGCACCTATATACTATCCAAGAAATATTCGATTCTTTAAATAATTCGCATAGAAAAGTCGTGATCATGGGTCATAAGTTACAAAAACTTGTAAATATGGCGATCAACAACGGATATTTGAAAGTTCCTGCTAACATGATCGGCTCGCTTGAAAATTTGAACGACACTAAGAGTGTAATATTGATAAGCGACGACGAGAAAAATCAGTACCATAATATACGGAAAATCGTCGATGGGTACGATAAATTCATCAATCTAAAGGAAAAAGATACGATTTTGTTCGCGGAACCCGTATACGATTCTACAGAGAAAAGGTTAGTCGATTTACAAAATGAGCTTGCTCTAATGGACATCGAATCTTATACTCTTCCTAAAGATAAAACTATTTTGCATCACGCCAGTGCGGAAGATCTGATGATGATGATCGACCTTTTGAAACCTAAGTACTGTATGCCTGTCGAAGGTGAATACAGATATATGGTAGGCAATGCTAACCTAGCTTCTGATTTAGGGGTACCTGCTGAAAATATCATCCTAAAACAAAATGGTGAAGTAGTGACATTCGAGGATGGGATTTTATCGAAGAAAACTGAGATCGTAAAAATCGGAGAGACGTTCATCGATGGTTCTATCGGCGAAGATGTCGGAGAACTAGTACTTAAAGATAGAGAAGTTTTAGGGGAAAATGGAATAGTTTTGGTAAGCGCGAGTCTTTCTAAGAAAACGAAGAAGATTATCGTCGGACCGGAGGTTACGACACGAGGGTTCATATATGTCAAAGATTCAAGTGAAATGATAAGTGAAATAAAAAAGATAAGCGAGAATATAATTGAAAAGAATACGACTGACGATTATGTCGATTACAATAACATTAAGCAGGAGATAAGGGAGCACCTAGGCAAGTATTTTTACAGCGAGACAGAGTCTAAACCGATGATAATCGCAGTCATTCAAGAAATATAGGAGAAAATTTATGAAAGATTTAAAAATGGAGCACATAGTTGCTTATACGAAACAGTACGGATATATATTCCAAGGAAGCGAAATATATGGAGGCTTGTCTAATTCTTGGGATTACGGTCCTTTAGGAAGAGAATTAAAAGAAAATATAAAGAAAGCTTGGTGGCAGAAATTTATCCAAGAAAACATCTATAATGTCGGCTTGGATTCTGCGATCTTGATGAATCCAGAGGTCTGGGTAGCAAGCGGTCACGTAGCGAATTTCGCAGATCCTTTAGTCGATTGTAAAAAATGTAAGGCTCGTCATCGTGCCGACAAATTAGTTGAGGAATTTTCAAAAGGCGTCGAGACAGGTGACGGTTGGAGCAACGAAGAGTTAGAGACTTATATTAAAGAAAATGGCATAGAGTGCCCTAACTGTGGTTCTACTGACTTTACACCTATAAGAAAATTTAATCTCTTGTTCGAAACTCACATCGGCGTCACAGAGGACAACAAGAGCACCGTCTATTTGAGAGGTGAAACGGCTCAAGGTATATTCGTAAACTTTAACAACGTGCAAAGAGCGATGAGAATGAAAGTACCATTCGGAATAGGTCAAATCGGTAAGTCGTTCAGAAACGAGATTACGCCGGGTAACTTCATCTTTAGGGTTAGAGAATTCGAACAGATGGAATTGGAGTTCTTCTGTAAACCAAACACCGATTTAGAGTGGTTCGGCTTCTATAAAAATACGTGTTTAGATTTTTTAAAGACTTTAGGGCTTAAGAAAGATAATTTACGTTATAGAGATCATAAAAAGGAAGAGTTGTCTTTCTATAGTAAAGCTACTACAGATATCGAATATAAGTATCCGATGGGATGGGGAGAGCTATGGGGTATCGCCGATAGAACTGATTATGACTTGGGCGTCCACATGGAGCACTCCAAAGAGGATTTGAGATATTTAGATCCTGAGACGAACGAAAAATATTTGCCTTATGTCATTGAGCCATCTGTAGGATTGGATAGACTTTTCTTGGCTTTACTATGCGATGCATATGAAAAGGAAATTTTGGAAGGTGGAGATGAAAGAGAGGTATTGCACCTCATTCCAGCTCTCGCGCCTTATAAACTTTCGATCTTGCCTTTGATAAAGAAAGTACATAGCGATAAAGCAAAAGAGATTTACAGTATGCTCTGTAGCGAGTTCCCAGTTTCTTACGACGAAACGGGAAGCATCGGAAAACGTTATAGAAGAAGTGATGCGATCGGTACACCTTTCGCTATTACGATAGATGATGAAACTTTGAACGAAGGTACTGTGACTTTAAGAGACAGAGATACGATGGAGCAAATTAAACTTCCTATCTCTGAGTTGAAAAACTATATAAACGAAAAGATCAAATTGTAAAAAATCGACCATGTCTGGTCGGTTTTTAAATGGCGATAAATCTAATAAATTATTTCTGTTCTATATTAAAGTGAGTTTTTTGAATTTATTTTTGATTATAAGAACAAGAACCAAATAAAAATGTAAGTTATTTATTTTTCTCGATATAATGATCTGTAACGTTGGTCATAACATTGACAAGTAATCGAGAAACGTGTTAATATTTAATCAGTAAAGGTAGTATGATTACTTTAAGAAAGGATAGATAAGATGGCAGATAAAATCGTTAAAACTATACTTGGAATTGCTGGGGGAGTAACAGGATCGATGATGGGTAAGTATATATTGATATTCATCATTTCCCTTTTGCCGATTTTGGAACTTAGAGGAGGTCTTATAGCAGCGAGTCTCTTAGATATGCCTGCTTGGCAGTCTTTTGCAGTGTGCTTGATCGCGAACATTTTAATAATCCCATTCGTACTATTTTTGATGGATGCAGTTTTAAACTTGCTGTCGAAGATAAACTTTTTTAAAAAGATCATAGATTGGTGGAAAAATAAGGCTTTATCTAAGAAGGATACTATCGATAAGTATGGATATTTAGGAATAACTTTGTTCGTCGGGGTGCCACTTCCGGGTACAGGAGCTTGGACAGGATGCTTGCTCGCTGTACTCTTAGGGTTAGATAAAAAGAAGAGCTTCTTGGCGGCACTTTTAGGAGTTTTAATCGCAGGAGTCATAATGATGATTTTCTCATACGGGATTTTGAAAGGAATATTGAATTAACATGGAAGTAAAAAAAGATTTAGTAAAAACAATTTTTAGAGAATACGACATAAGAGGAGAATACAAAACTCAGATAGACGAGGATACAGCTTATACTGTAGGTCTAGCATTCGGTACGAAGATAAGGAGTCTCAGAAAGAACGTTTGTGTAGTAGGTCACGACAACAGGCTAAGTGGAGAATCACTCGCGAATGCTTTGCTAGAAGGTATTACATCGACAGGTGTAAGTGTAAAATACTTAGGGTTAGTTACGACTCCGATGTATTATTTTGCATGCCTATATTTAAAGATAGATTGTGGTGTCATGGTGACCGCGAGTCACAATCCAGTAGGCGATAATGGTTTTAAAATCGCAGTGGAAAATTACGATAACATCTGTGGTAAAAAGGTAGAAGAACTTTACGATATCGCTATGAAAGGTGAGTTTGAGAAAGGGTCTGGGGAGATAGAAACCGTCGACGTAAGAGATGCATACTTAGAGAGATTAACTAGGGATATAAAGATCGATCGGAGATTAAAAGTCGTCATCGATCCTGCTAATGCTACGACTTCGATATTGGTACACGACGTGTTCGACAAATTAAATTTAGATATAGTATATATCAACGACGTTTCAGACGGTTCTTTTCCAAGCCATCATCCAGATCCTAGTGTTCCAGAGAATATGGTTCAACTTCGCGAGAAGGTTTTAGAAGTAGGCGCAGACTTAGGAATAGGCTACGATGGGGATGGAGATAGACTTGGTATAATCGACGAATTAGGAAACATCGTCGCGATAGACACCTTTATGGCTATCGTGTGGGACGATATCTTCGAGTCAGCAAAAAATAAAACGGCTCTCTTCGACGTGAAGTGCTCTAAACAACTAGAGGACGAAATCGTAAGATTGGGAGGAACCCCATATATATATCGTACAGGAAACTCTTATCTAAAATATAAAGTAAAAGAGATGGATCTGACTTTCGGTGGAGAACTTTCAGGTCACGTATTCTTTAGGGATAAGTGGGACGGATTCGATTCAGGGATATACGCTAGTCTCAGATTGATCGAAATAGTTAGTAAATCTGGCAGGAGATTAAGCGAATTATACAACCATTTAACCGTTTATTATAGCACTCCTGAAATAAAAATTAAGACTACCGAAGAGAAGAAATTTAAAATAGTCGAAAGTGTTTTAGAGTATTGCAACGAAAATGATGTCGAAGTGATCACAGTCGACGGAGTGAGAGCTAAGTTTGAGGATGGATGGGCTCTAGTAAGGGCATCTAATACGGGCCCTAATCTGACTTTAAGATTCGAAGCTAAGACAGAAGACAGGTTAGAAAGCATAAGAAACGAATATATGAGTCTAGTTGAAAGTTTAAACAAATAAGATGGGGCATTAATCGATGGATATAACTAAAATAAAAAGAGAACTTCTCGAACAGAAAAAGTCAAAATTTAAAGGAAATATTTATCACTATTGTCAAGTAAACTTTGCTTATAATTCGAATAAGATCGAGGGTAGTCGTCTATCTGAAGATGAAACAGAGGATATATACGAGTCGAATACTTTTATTCCTAAAAAAGAAGATACGATCAAACTTAATAGAAATGAAAAATCATTTGATGAAGATAATCCTAGATATAATGTAGGTGGATTTAAAGTAGTACCTAACAGAATAGGTTTAATCGAGGTTGTAGAGACAAGTCCTCCAGAGATGGTCGAGAAAGACTTGGTGGATCTCTTAAGCTGGTACGAGAATTTATCGAAAGTGGAATTAGAAGATATTATAGAATTTCACTATCGATTTGAGTGTATTCATCCTTTTGGAAATGGAAACGGTCGAGTAGGAAGAGCGATCATGTTTAAGGAATGCCTAAAGAATTCTATAGAGCCATTTATAATTTTAGACAAAGATAAATCATTTTATTTGAGAGGTCGAAGAGAATACAAAAATACGATTAAAAATGAACAAGATATTTTTGCAGAGGTCTGCAAAGAACTTTTAAATTTTGAATTATCTGAATAGTCATAGTTTGAAATTGAAGGTTTTTTAGTTTCTCAGAATGGAAGATGGCGATAAAATGTTAATATATAATGATTACAAGGCCTCGGCTGACAAAAGAATAGAAGAAGTATATGGAGTATTTATTCCTGAGGATAATTTTTGGCGTCGATTAAAAAGAATTGTCGATTTTGATGCTGTATATGCACTTCTTAAAGATACGTGCCCCTTCACAAAATATAAAAATGTCTTAGAAATAGTAAGACTATTTAAGGTTTTGTTATTAAAAACATATTATGAGCTCGACGAAGCAAGTGTCATAGAAAGGCTGAATACTGACTTGGAATTCAGATGTTTTTTGGAATATGATCCAATAGAGTCGTGCAACATTTTGAAAGAAGATTTAATCGAATTTGAAAATGTCAAGATAGATACTGTAACATTTTTGAATCATGTTCTCTTATGTGACACGAAGAATTTTAAAAAAGGCGAACTAGAGAGTGGCTCTTTAAGTGAACTGGCAAAAGTTTTTATCGAAAGAGCAAAGTATATAGTGAAAAAAAAGTGAAGTAGCAACTTGAGTTGGTCGTACTTTTTTCTTGTAAAAATTTAGAATTTTATTCTTTTTTTTGAAGGAGCTTAATAAAATTAAATAGGGTGAAACTAGATGGATACAATCGAAGCAGCAAAAAAAAGAATGAGAAATAAACGCAAGGGAAATAATCAGAAGGAAGACGATAATTCTTCTCGAAGTTATGTAAATTCTTTGATATCGAGAATTCTCTTGAGCGTCATAGTGTTTTTTGCCGCGATCATATTTGCTAATTCAACTAAAATTGGCAATGAATTCATACGAGAAACGGTTCTTAAAGAGAATATTTCTTTTACAAAAATAGCTAACATATACAATAAATATTTTGGAAGTATAGTTCCATTCGATAAAGTCATCAAAGATGATCAAACGGTCTTTAACGAGAAAATACAATATGAATCTATCACTAATTATAAGGATGGGTATGAATTAAAGGTAAATAAAAACTACCTAGTACCGACCATAAATTCAGGAGTGGTCGTCTTTGTAGGTGAGAAGGAAGGCTATGGAAACACTGTCATAATTCAAGGGATAGATGAGGTCGATTATTGGTACGGGAACGTCGGAAATCTTTCTGTAAGTCTTTATGACTATGTGAGTAAAGGCAGTTATCTCGGCACAGCAGAGGGAGAAAAGATGTACCTTCTTTTCAGAAAAGATAGTGAGTATCTAGAGTACAATGAATTTATCGAATAAATTTAAGATCCATTCATTAACATGGCTAATGCTTTTTGTAGGTTTTTTGACTGGGTATTTTAGATATATAGTGTCTATCTTTGCCATCGTAGTGATTCACGAATGTGGACATATATTTATGATGCGTATTTTCAAAAGAAAAGTTATATCTATAGAAATCTTACCTTTTGGAGGGTTAACTAAAATAGATGCGATGATTTCTGAGAATATATGTGAAGACTTACTCATCTGTGTCGGAGGTATATTTTTTCAGACTATCTTAGGATTCGTTTTTTTGTATCTTTATGATGGAGTTTTTTTAGAATATAATTTATTTAAATTCTTAAATTCTTATAATATATTTATAATCCTTTTTAATTTAGTACCGATCTGTCCATTAGATGGGTATAAGATAGTTAAACTTTTGGGAGAGATGTTTTTGCCTTTTAAAAAGGTCCAAAAATTAGCTATCAGTCTTAGCATCTTTGTAATTTTAGGAATAAGTTTTTATAGATTAGATATGGTAAAAGATAACATATTTGTTTTTATTTTTCTCTTATTTATGTGTATCGAAGAGCTTAAGAACGAGCCCTTTATACTGAATAGATTTTATTTTGAAAGGATGACGTATGTATTCGATTACCCAAGAAAAAATGTAAAAAATATAGCTAGTATTTATAAAAATCGGACGAACTATGTCGATGGAATTCATGAACAAGATGTAATAAAAAAATATTTTACGCGTATAACACATTAAAAGACTTTATTTTTTCTATAATTTAACTTATAATTAAGTAGGTGAATATGATGAAGAAAAGAGTAATAAGTGCACTTATCATGTGTATCATCTTCATTCCCCTCGTCATAGTAGGTGGGATTCCTTTTAGAATAGCAGTTGGGTTGATTGCGATACTCGGATATAAAGAGGTATTAGAGTTAAAGGGTTTAAGGAAGTATCCAATCCCGGTCATTCTCTTGGGCTTAGGTACTTTATTGATGCTCGTCTATTCGAATAGGGAAGCGACGTATGGAACGATCGGTTTGGACTATAAATATTTAGTAGGTGCTTTTTTAGCTATGCTTTTGCCTAGTGTATTCTATTTCGGAACGGATAAGTATTCTACAAAAGATGCTTTTAAACTCACGAGTTTTACGATGTTTTTAGGAATAGTATTGAATTTAATTTCTAATATATTGATCTACGACAAAAGATATTTCTTTCTCATATTGTTGGTGACGATCTTTACAGATACGTTTGCGTATTTCATAGGGGTTATGATCGGTAAACATAAAGTTACAAAAATAAGTCCTAAAAAGAGTTTGGAAGGTTATATCGGGGGAGTCATAATGGGTACGATGTTATCTTCGATTTATTATATGACTTTTATAGGAGAAGCTTCATGGTTTGTGGTCGCCATCGTCTTGGCCGCATTAAGTATAACTTGTGAGATAGGAGATCTATTCTTCAGTGCGATCAAGAGAGAAGAGGATATAAAAGATTTCTCTAATCTGATTCCAGGTCACGGTGGTATCTTGGACAGAATAGATAGTTTGACGATCGTCACTTTGGCATATGTCTTATTGCAAGGCTTAATTTAGAAAGGATTTTATAAATATGGTTGCATTAATTTTACTTATAGTTATTTTGGGAGTATTGATCTTTGTACATGAGTTAGGCCACTACTTAACTGCTAAAAATCGGGGAGCTTATGTCTACGAGTTCGCTTTAGGTATGGGCCCTAAGATCTTCAGTTTCAAAAGAAAGAAAGAGACGAAAGATCCTACTGAGTATAGTTTGAGAGCTTTTCCAATCGGAGGTTTCTGTGCGATCGCAGGAGAAGTCGACGAGAATGATGGTGGAGACGTCAAATTAAAGAAAAGCGATTACATGTGTAATAAAAAAATCTGGGAGAGATGTTTGATCTTGATCGCAGGAGTTACGATGAACTTCATCACTGGGTTCTTGATACTTTTCATCTCAGGACTCATTTGGGGTTCGATCGAACAGACTAGCGTGATAGGACAGGCTCCAGAAGGCTACCCTATACAAGAAGCGGGTATCGAAGTAGGTGACAAAGTCTTAGCTATCGATGAAAAAAGTGCGAAAACATGGGATAAAATTACTTTATTATTGATGCTCGATCACGATGGGAACGAATATGAATTTAAAATAAAGAAAAAAGATGGATCTGTGAAGGATTATACTGTTATGCCTATCGAGCAAGTAGACGAAAACGGAAATACTACGAAGGTATTCGGAATCGGACAAGATAGCGAGAGACATAGAGGAATAGGAAGTGCATTAAAGTACGCGTTCATCAAATCCGGATCGGTTCTCAGCTCGATGTGCACTATCATAGGTTCTCTGTTTACAGGTAAATTATCGTTAGATGCTCTATCAGGACCTATAGGAGTTTATTCTGTCGTAGGGGAAGCTGCGAAGACCAGTGCTGAGTCTGTGTTATATTTGATGGCATATTTGAGTTTAAATTTAGGCTTTATCAACATTTTGCCTATCCCAGCCTGCGATGGTGGAAGAGTATTACTATTGATAATCGAAGCCATTAGAAAGAAAAAGATGAGTGCGAAGGTTGAAGGGGCTATAAATTCTATAGGATTCATTCTGTTAATGTTATTGATGTTGATTATCACAGTTAAAGATATTCTAAAATTATTTTAAAGACGCGAAGTTGCGTTCTTTTTTTTGTAAATGTCTGTTAAAACGTTATCAGTATGCTTGCAATTATAGTCATTCGGTTATATACTTTTATCATAGATCATACTCATAAAATAAGTGCCACAACAAAATACAATCAATTACATAGTTCGACATTAATTTTAAATAACTTATGATAAGATGAGTATCAAAGAAAGGATTGCAAGAAATATGGAAGGAAAAAATAACCAAAAGAACGTAATTTCGTTGATAGTACTATGTGTATCGATAGTAGCTCTGACAACGTCTTTAACATACGCATACTTCGTATCTCAATTAGGAGAAAAAGTAGAAGAGAGAATAACCATAACAAATGGAACCCTAGCCTTGACTTTCAGAGATAACGACGAGACTGTAGAGAACATCGAAGGGACGTGGAACT
>CASRZA010000008.1 GCA_949439935.1 uncultured Bacilli bacterium | reverse complement strand
TGTACCTCCCTCCATTTAGATTCTATAGAACAAAAGAGAGAATCAAAAATGGAGGTAAACACTCATACTATCTTAAGTTTCCCTGATCATAATTATACTTTAATATAATTCTAATTTATATAGTGAATTCTAGGCTTTATAAAGTTTTGTAAATTTTTTTATATACGAAATTATTTAATGGGGCTAGTATTGATCTCTGATGCGGTAATGAAGATAATTGTCGCATCGGATTCACCTAATTTAACTCTTTTTAATTTTAAAATTTCCTAATTTATTTCACTTTTTCCATATATTAACAAAATAAAAAAGACTATTTAGGCCACACTAAAAAAAGGAAGTGGTCTATATGAAAAAACTAAATAAAATAATATGTACAACACTGGTAACTCTTTCTTTTCCATGGAATGTTTTAGCGTACTCAGATTACATAATTCCAGGCGGCGAGTCGATAGGAATCGAGATAAAATCAGACGGGATAATGATCGTAGGGTTTTATAAAGTAAACGGCAAATTTAATAAAGGAAATCCATCTATCAAAGTTGGAGATAGGATTCAGGAAGTAAATGGTAAAAAAATAGAGACGGTAGATGATCTCGTCACTGAGATGGAAAACCACGCGTCACAAGGCTCAGTAGAATTGACGATCATAAGAGATAATAAAACCAAAACTATCGAGCTAGAATTGATCAAAGAGGGAGAGACTTATAAGACTGGGTTATACGTTAAAGATGAAATAACAGGTATTGGAACTCTCACTTATATAGACCCTGAAACTAAAATATTCGGAGCTCTAGGTCACAACATCGTCGAATCAAATTCTAACAGGCTAGTAGAAGTAAGGACAGGTACGATCTTCCGAAGTAGCATCACTAGCATAGACCGAAGCGTATCGGGTACTCCAGGAGGGAAAAATGCTAAGTTCTATTCTTCAAATGTCTACGGATATATAGAAAAAAACACTAGCTCAGGAATCTATGGTACATACAAACTGAACGATTCTTCTAAAAAACAATTAGAAGTTGCAACTCTCGACGAAATAGAACTCGGAAAAGCTTCGATATACACTGTTCTCGAGGGAGAAAAAATGGGAATATATGATATAGAGATAACGAAGATTGACAAAAACAATAAGACTAAAAATATTTATTTCCAAGTGACAGATAAGACGTTACTCGAGAAAACGGGAGGAATTGTTCAAGGTATGAGTGGAAGCCCCATCATACAAGGCGATAAAATAATAGGAGCCGTCACCCATGTAGTCATATCTAATCCTTCAAGTGGATATGGCATAAGTATAGTAAGTATGTTAGAAGACGGCGAGAAATAAGCGGAAGCGCTTATTTTTTAGTCCCTCAAAATCGTCGATGTCGAAAGAATAATATAAAAATATATGTATAAAAATGACAAATTTATATTTACAAAAAAATTGTCATTTTTATTTTTTCTTTTAAATAGGGGGCTAGAAAAGCAAAATTTTCAAAGTGCAATATTTGTTGCAAAAGCAACAAATAAACTGTGAATTTTATGCTATACTTGAAACACAAACATAGAAAGGAAAACACAAAATGAAAGTAGTCAAAAGAGATGGTAAAGTTGTATCGTTCAACGATACCAAAATTGCAATAGCAATAAGGAAAGGTTTCGTAAATTCTAGAAGTGCAACTTCTTATACAGAAGATGATCACAATAAAATTTTTACGAAAGTAATAGAAGAAATAAACAAAAGATATCCTAAGGATGGTCAAGTGCCGATCGAAGTGATACAGGATATAATTGAGGAGGAACTCAAAAGTCTCGGATATGTAGACATATACGATTCTTTCTCTAGCTATAGAACGAGGAGAAGTGAATCGAGAAAAGCGTTCCAAAATCGTCAACACAAGCTGATGAAAGCGATAGAGAGTCTTTCACTGAAGACGGCGATCGAAGAAGATTCCAAGAGAGATAACGCAAACGTAGATGGAAATACGGCGATGGGTACGATGCTTCAATACGGTAGTACTTTAGCTCGTGAATTTGCCAAAAGTTACATAATGAGTCCGAGAATCGCAAGTGCGCACGACGACGGAGAAATATACATTCACGATATGGATTTCATGCCTATGGGTACTACGACTTGCTGTCAAATAAACTTAGACAAGTTGTTCTCTCGCGGATTTTCGACGGGTCACGGTCATTTAAGACCTCCTAAAGGAATAAGCACTTATGCAGCTCTTGCGGCCATCGCAATCCAGTCAAACCAAAACGATCAACATGGAGGGCAAAGCATTCCGGCTTTCGATTTCTATATGGCTCCAGGAGTTCTCCAAACGTTCAAGAAAATGTTTAAACAAGCAGTGAAAGAATATATCGATCTTTTGGAAATTACAAAAGAGATCGATTTCGACAAGTTCGTCAAAAAAGTCGACGAGCTAACTACTATGGATGTCGACATTAAAACTTTTAAAGAGTTCTATGAGAAAGACAAGCAACTCGAAAAATCGATTAAAAAAGCTTACGATATGGCTATAAAAAAGACCGATAGAGAGACATTCCAAGCCATGGAAGCGTTTGTACACAATCTAAACACTATGCATTCTCGTGCAGGTGCTCAAGTTCCGTTCTCTTCTATAAACTTTGGTACAGACATCTCTTATGAGGGAAGAATGGTTATTAAAAATTATCTTTATGCGTTAGATTCAGGATTAGGAAAAGGCGAAACGCCGATATTCCCTATATCGATCTTCAAAGTAAAAGAAGATATAAATTATTTTGAAAAAGACCCGAACTACGATCTATTCAAGTTGGCATGCAAAGTGTCTGCTAAGAGACTGTTCCCGAACTTCTCTTTCATAGATTCTCCATTCAATCTTCAATACTATAAAAAAGGAGATCCTAACTCAGAGGTCGCCTACATGGGCTGCCGTACGAGAGTTATGGGAAATACGGCAAATCCAGACAAAGAGATCGCAACAGGCCGCGGAAACGCATCGTTCACGTCGATAAATTTAGTAAGGATAGGCATCAAACACGGAATTGCAACTAATAAAGAGCCGAATATGGAAGAGTTCTATAAAGAGGTAGATGAAAAGATAGATTTAGTAAAGGATCAATTATTAGAAAGATTTAAAATACAATGTTCTAAAAAAGTCTACAACTTTCCGTTCTTGTTAGGACAGGGATTATTCGTCGATTCTGACGGTTTAGGTCCTGAAGACGACATTACTCCAGTTCTTCGAAATTGCTCTTTAGGAGTCGGTTTCATAGGCTTGGCAGAATGTCTGACCGCTTTGATCGGTTCTCACCATGGAGAAACAGAAGAAGCCCGTAAATTAGGCTTAGAAATCGTCTCGCACATGAGAGAAAGACTCGACAACATTTCTAAGCAGTACAAGCTTAATTTCACACTTCTAGCAACACCTGCTGAAGGACTTTCAGGTAAATTCGTCGCGATCGATAGATCTATATACGGCACGATGCCCGGAATAACCGACAAAGAATACTATACGAACTCGTATCACGTGCCTGTTAGATACAACATAAGTGCTACAGAAAAGATAAAGATCGAAGGTCCATACCACGCACTTACAAATGGTGGTCATATAACATACATCGAACTAGATGGAGATACCGCTAACAACTTAGAAGCTTTCGAAAAAATAGTCAGATGCATGCACGACAACAAGATAGGTTACGGAGCTATAAATCACCCAGTAGACAGAGATCCAGTATGTGGTTATACGGGTGTCATCGGAGACGTTTGTCCGGGATGTGGAAGACACGAGTCAGAGGGCATTCCAGTCGAACAAGTAGAACATTTCGAAATCAGAACCGAATGCGCAAGTTGCACAAAATAAAATAAAATAAAAAAGAAAGAGGAAAATAATATGAAAAACACAAAACAAAATTTAGTAGGAGAAGGCGTTAAATTCGAACGCATAAGGAGAATCACAGGATACCTAGTTGGGACAATCGACAGATTCAACAACGCTAAAAGAGCTGAAGAAAGAGATAGAGTAAAACACTCCATCGATACTCTTAAATGCGATAAAAAGGCTGTTTAGAGATGACTATTAGACTTGCTAGTGATCTAAGTACAGATAGCATAGTCGATGGGCCAGGTATAAGGACAGTTATTTGGACACAAGGATGTGCTCACAACTGTCCCGGCTGTCACAACCCGGGAACACACTCTATGAGTAGGGGAGTAGTAGTCGACGTGGAGGAAATCAAAGACGTCCTAGATGAAATCGAAGGGCAAGACGGAATAACCTTTTCTGGAGGAGATCCACTTTACCAGATAGATCCTGTCATAGAACTTGCCAAATACATAAAGTCCACAAAAAAAATGAACATCTGGGTTTATTCAGGATTTACTTACGAAGAAATAATCAGTATGCCACGTGGTAAAGAACTTTTAGAAACCGTAGATTGTTTGGTAGATGGTAAATTCATGATGGAAAGACGCTCCTTAGATCTTTTATTTAGAGGTTCAGATAACCAAAGGGTCATCGACACACGTCAGTCGCTAAAAAAAGGTAAAGTTGTCTTAATCGAGAAATATATGAAAAAGAAAGACATAACGCCTTTATATAAAAAAGATGAAGATATATTCGTATAGCTTCTTTTTTTGTAGAAAATTAACAAAGGAACAGCCGCCTGACGAATTTACCAAGCTCTCTAAAGTCGATAGCCATATTTAGCAAACCATTTCGGCTATTTTATAATATGCTGTTTTTATATAAGTAGCATTAATATAATAGTAGACCAAAGCAATAAACATAATCCCTAAGGACTACTGAATTAAAAAAAACAGACACATAAAATGTCTATTTTGTAGCAATTAAATAATAAAGAATCGTTCCTACAAAACTAAATAACATGGCGAAAACCATAAACCAAATGAATATCTTTGTGCCTATTCCTGTCTTCTTTTTTGCTTTATAAGCCATAATTTCACCTCTCAGTTACTCTAATTATACTAAATTATTCATAAAATTTAAACCCTAAAATATAATTAGGTGAGGAGATTATCACATGAAAAATTTTAAGAATAATTTTATAGTAAAATTCGTAGTCACATTATTTTTAATAGGTATTATCATCGGATTTCTATTTTACTTTTTTTACAAGCCAGATCTGTCGGCTTACTTAGAGTCTTTTAAAAACCTGATACAGACTTCACACCAAAATATCTTTTTATCTTCCATAGTAGTCGTATCGATGGTCTTTATTCTTTCTATTTCCATAATAGGATTACCAGTTCTAGCGTTCTACATCTTTTATGAAGGATTAAGCATCGGCTTCACTCTCGCTTTGTTTTTAGGCGTTTATAGCATAAAAGGCGCATTCTTTTATCTCTTTTACTTGCTCGTATCTAAACTGCTTTTCTTAACGATAGTAATCTATTTCTCCATCGTTTCGATAAGATATTCGATAAAATTTATAGACTCTGTAATGAGCAAAAACCGAGAAAACTTATATAACACGATCGTATATCATTTTTATCGCTATTTGATCGTCCTTGTGACGACGATAATAAATTGTACTATAGTCTACTTTCTAGCCAACAAGATAGTTTCTTTGCTGATTCATTTGATATAAAGTGGAAAAATGAGCCCTCTTATGGTATAATCATTTACGAAAGAGGGATGTTTATGCCTAAAAGAGTAGTTATCGGTATGAGTGGGGGAGTAGACTCGTCTGTCGCCGCATATCTTTTAAAAGAACAAGGCTATGAAGTCGTCGGTCTTTTCATGCGAAACTGGGATTCTCTTCTCAATAACGATATCGAAGGAAACCCGAACGATGGACCGATATGTCCCCAAGAAGAAGACTATAATGACGCCAAAAAAGTTGCCGATTTTCTAGGGATCGAACTCCACCGAATAGATTTTATCAAAGAGTACTGGGACGACGTCTTTACCTATTTTTTGGAAGAACTAAAAAAAGGAAGAACTCCCAATCCAGATTTAATGTGTAACAAATATATTAAATTCGACCTTTTTAAGAAAGAAGCTAAACGCTTGGGAGCTGATTATATAGCAACGGGTCATTATGCAAGACTACAAGAAGGTCAACTATTACGCGGTATCGATGACAACAAAGATCAGACATACTTCCTAGCACAAGTATCAAAAGAAAACTTTGAAGATATTCTATTTCCCATCGGCGAAATTACAAAGCCAAAAGTAAGAGAAATAGCAAATAGTATATCATTGCCGACTGCAACAAAGAAAGATTCGACTGGAATATGCTTCATAGGAGAACGCAACTACCAAAAGTTTTTACATAATTATTTAAAACCTAATCCTGGAGATATCGTAGATGTCGAAACAAAAAAGATCGTCGGCACACATACAGGGCTAATGAACTATACTATAGGTCAAAGGCGAAACGTCGGTATAAGCGGTCAAAAAGAAAAACACTATGTCGTCGGGAAAGATGTCGAGAAGAACATATTATATGTTGCTTTCGGCGACGATTCGGAATACTTGTATAGCGACGCATGTACGATCACAAATCTCAACTTTATAAGTGAGAAGAGACCAGAAAAGTGTACTGCCAGATTCCGCTACAGAAGCAAGGACGTCGAAGTTCTATTAGAGTACACAAGTAAAGATGAACTGTTAGTTAAATACCCTAACAAGACAGAATCCGTAACGCCAGGACAAGCATGTGTTCTTTATGATAATGAAGAATGCTTAGGAAGCGGAATCATAGATAAAGTATACAAATCAGGTGAAAGACTTTGGTATATATAAGGCTCTATTCTTAGCAGAATAAGTCTTTTTTTGGCAAAAAGTCAAGTTTTAGTTGACAACATAGTGTATAGTAGAGTAAAATTAGATTGTAAAGCTAGAAGGGCGGGTATACATATGAATAAATTAAATGAAATATTACAGGAATTAGGAATATCTAAAGTTAAACTTGCTAAATATTTAGGAGTTTCAAGACAGATGATCTACAACTATCTAGAGCTCGAAAATATCAGCAAATGGCCTAAAGAAAAGAGAATACTACTTTTCAAACTTTTAGATATAGAAGAGGGAAGCGACTCCGAATTGGAGAGAGTTAAGATCACTTCCGAATATATCATGGAAGTAGAATCTAGGTTGAATCAAAGTATTAAAGATACTATAGATATCGACAATATGTCCGATTTAAAAAAGTTAAAAAAAGAGGAACAACAACTTTTCTCGAGCATAACTTATTTAGTAAAAGACAAGCTTACTGACGATTATAAGCATTCTGAAAGTGTCGCGGCATTGACATATATCTTTCACTTGCTACAGACTCTCGAAAATGTAAAGGAAGTGAAATACTTCCTAGCTTATTTAAGTAAATATACGGGATTCACTCCTGCTAATGAATTTGCTTTCAACGAAGATGAACAATTTATGCTCGAAGGAATAGTACATTCTGCAATGGGGTTATATACTCACGGTGGCGCAAGTAAAAGCAAGGTCATCGAAGCTAGAGCTAGATTCGTTCAGGAAATCGAGAGCAAAAACGAAGAGAAATTGTCTAGAACGCAACAGCTGAATACAGTTAAGATCCAAGCGTTAAGAGAACTAGGATATACAGAATTGACATCAGATAACGCTGCCGAAGTGTTTGAACGGATCGCCGAAATCGAATCCAGAAAAGTAGGGTAGAATAGGGTAACAGATAATTGAAGATCAAGGGACCTCAAATAAGGTCTCTTTTATTATGCACCCTACTCTCTAAAAACTTCTAAATTAGAATATAATATTTTTTCCATTAATATATCAATTAGATCAAATTATATAAAGGCGAGTAATAAAATATTTATTTGAGGCAAATCTCAAAATTATACGTTCCAAAAACAAAATTCACTCCCCCTATCCAGTATTTATATTATGGATAGGGGAGCAAAATTAAAAAACAAGCTCTAAAAAACATATCTAAGAACTCTTATAAGCAGATATTCTAAAAAAAGCTCCATAAGGATATAATATACAATATATACAATGTTGTGAGAATTACAAACTTATAAAACAAAACAGAATACTATAAAGAATACAATGTAAAATTTGTATCAAACAAAACACGAATAGCCATTAATAATTGAATATGAAAAAAAAGTATTATATAATAATATCGTATGATAAAGAGTACAAAGTGTATGAGACATAGGAACTTATCAGCTTTAAGTCAAAAACGTCCAACTTCTCATAATACATATTATGTTAACTTCTCCATTTAAAACGAAAGATGTGATTTTATGATAGATTATAATAGGATTTCAGATAAAGAATATTTCAATAACCAAATAGATGGAATTGCCAAGACTAACGATTCATATATTCTCGCGAACGAACTTAAAATGCTTTCTCAAAAGATATACGATGGCAAGGTAGATCCCGTAGATGCAAGAATAATTCTAGGTGCAATCAAGACTCGTCAAGCGGAGCTTACAGGAAAGAAATACGGCAATAATAGCAATGTAGAAAAGGGTCGCTCGATGGTTATGAGCCCCACTGCTGTCTCAAACAGAAATGGTTCAGCGTCGATAATCTTTCTAGTAGCAAGTGTTGCAGCCACAACCGTCATGTACACTCTTTTAGCGATCGCCCATTTTATTAAATAAGCAAACTTAGAGTAACAATGAATGCTCCCAAGATAAATCCTATATATAAGGATTTCTTTTTATTATAAGAAAGTGCTTCTGGTAACATCTTGTTTATCGATAACGTTATCATTATTCCAGCTACCAAAATCAGAAACATACTTATCATTTGGTTTGTTATAAAATTTTTAAATATCAAGAATGCTAAAAGGGCTCCGATCGGCTCAGCTAAAGCAGAAAAAAACGTACACTTTATAGCCTCCCCTACACTACCTGTAGAATAGTAAATCGGTACAGCTATACTGATACCCTCAGGTATATTATGTAAAGTGATAGCGATGCAAAGAGATACTCCCAAATTAAAGTCCTGATAAGTACTCATGAAAGTCAAGATTCCTTCAGGCAAATTATGAAGAACCAAAGCGATAAAGCTCAGTATGCCTAATTTATATAGGTTACTACTCCCCTTCTCTTTCTCGATTAACTTATTTAAAAAGCCAACAGAAGTAGCACCTAGACCGAAAAATAAAACGAATAAGGCTAAACTTTTTGCTATGCCATCTCCGATATATGGAAGAGAACTGGGAATCAAATCGAAGATGCTGACCATCAACATGACTGAAAGAGATAAACTCAAAGCAAACGATAAAAATTCATCTTTTTTCTTTACGGGAATAAATATTCCCAAACAACCAAGCATCGTAGAAAAGCCTGCAATACTTGCTAAAATAAAAGGCCACAAAATTTCCATATAAATGCTCCTCTTCTCTACTTAATTCTATTTAAAAAAGCGCTTTATTATGAAAAAAACAATCTTAAAAAGATTGTCAAAGTTAGTCGATTATTTCGATCTTCATCAAGTTAGTACGCTTAATTTTCAAATTGTTAGGGAAACCTCCTGTGATGATGATTAAATCTCCACTATCAAGATCCATAAAGTTTTTGGCATTTTCAACGCTTTTCGTAAGAATTTCATCTGTAGAATCGATGATAGGCAACATAGTTGGATACACTCCCCAATGAAGAGCCAACCTACTTCCAGTTCTAATATCTGGTACTAGAGCTAAAATCGGAGCTGATGGTTTCAAATTAGAAATTGCTCGTGCAGTTTTACCACTTATAGTTGGAGCACATATCAGTTTAGCATTTAGCTTCTTAGAGCTTTCTACGACGTTGCTTGCAATTGCAAAACTGATAGGATCTAAATTGCTCTCGTCGATCTTAAAGTCAAATTCTGTATATTTTTCTGTCGTCTCACAAATCTGCGCCATCGCAGCTACTGTCTCTATTGGATACTTACCGATCGTCGTTTCTCCAGATAACATGACTGCGTCAGTACCGTCCAAGACAGCATTCGCTATATCGCTAGTTTCTGCTCTTTTAGGTCTTATATTCTCCATCATGTTCTCAAGCATCTCAGTCGCGACTATACAAATTTTTCCGAGGCGTCTACAAGTCTTAATGACCTGTTTTTGAACTATAGGCAACAGTTCACTAGGTATTTCTGACCCTAAGTCTCCACGAGCATACATAATACCATCTGATACTTCTAATATCTCTTCCAGATTATCCAGTCCCAATTGACTTTCGATCTTACATATGATCTGTAGGTCTTCTCTACCATAAGATTTTAAAATTTCTTTAATCTCTAATACGTTCTCTTTAGAAGATACGAACGAGATAGCAAGAAACTCTCCACCATTTTCGCAAGCATACTTGATATCTTCTCTATCCAAATCGCTGACGTATGGTATATTCAAAGCGATACCTGGAACGCTCAAACTCTTTTTATTTCCAAGTATACCTCCAGCTATTACTTCACAAGTTATGCCATCTTCTTCTGTGCTGATAACTTTCAACTTCATCTTAGCATTTTCTAGTAGAAAGTCGTCGCCAGCTTTCAATGAATCTAAAGCTTCTGGATGGTTTACAGAGAATCTTTCGCTAGTACCTAAAACGTTTTCCTTTACTATTCTAACCGTTTTTCCAGAAATTAGCTCGATTCCATTGTTTTCCATCATTCCGCTTCTAAATTCTGGTCCTTTGGTATCCCAAAGTATTGCTACAGTCTTGTTAGTCTTTTTTCTTACCGTACGAACTGACTCTATAGCTTTATTTCTTTCTTCTAATGTCGCATGAGTAAAGTTTATTCTCGCTACGTTCATTCCTGCGAGAACCATTCCCTCCATAACTTCTACTCCGTTGCTGGCAGGCCCTATACTGCATACTATTTTTGTTTTTTTCATTAAAAATCTTCCCTTCTTAAGTGCCTTAAGCATTATACTATATAATATTCACAAAAATCAAGAAAAACAGTAGATTTTGACTAAATTTGTAGATTAAATTCCACTATTTACCAAACATTATTTTGGTTATATGACGCACTATAATAGTGGGAGGTTAATTATGAATAAGAATAGTAATTCAGCTCGTTCAAAAGCTTCTAACAGCAACAGTGCAAGAAATAATGCACGCAACAACGCTAGAAGCCACGCTAAAAACAGTTCTAGAGCAAATAACTCAGCTAGAAACAACAATTCAGCTAGAAATAACGAAGAATAAAAAGGGACTAAAAAGTTCCTTTTTTAGTTATCTCGAGGATTTAACTCGTCATAATCCCGTTTTAAAGCTTCATTTATAATGTGTGTATATATTTCAGTAGTTCCTACGTCAGAATGCCCTAATAATTCCTGTATAAAGCGAATATCTGCGCCATTTTGAAGCAAATGTGTTGCAAAAGAATGCCTTAGAGTATGAGGACTGATATCTTTACCTAGTTTCACATCTTCAGCTCTTTTTTTGATCATTTTAAATACTGCTTGCCTAGTTAAAACTTTGCCATGATTATTCAAAAATATATAATCTGTCTGTTCTTTCTTCAACATATTAGGTCTTATTTCCTTGATATATTTTCCCATATACTCAGTCGCAATGTCGTTTAAAGGTACTATTCTCTCTTTAGAGCCCTTTCCCATAACCTTTATCAAAGATTCATCTAAGTTGACATTTTCTAGTTTTAAAGAAGTCAATTCGGAAATTCTAAGTCCTGTGCTATATAATAATTCTAAGATGCATCTATTCCTAAAACTGAAATTATCATCTGGTTCAAAATCTAGTAACCTATCCACCTCTTCTACCGATAATACGTCTGGAAGGTACTTGCCGATCTTAGGTCCTTCTACCCCGTCCATGGGATTAACCGTCAAATAGCCTTTTTTTACCATAAAATCGTAAAAAGTACGGAATGAAGATAATTTCCTAGCTAAACTCTTCTCAGAAATTTGCGCCTCTCTCTTTATAAACGCTCTTATATCTTCTACAGCTACCTTGTCTAACGATTTTTTCTTTAAAAATTCACAGAATTGTTCCATGTCACTTCTATATGACTCGATCGTATTTTTGGAGTAATTCCTAACGTACATCAAATCGACCACGAACTCGTTGATAAAATCCATTAAACTTCACCTACTACTATGAAAGTTATAACACAGCCAGTTCATTTAATCAATGATTTTTCAAAGAATGTTTTCACTAGTAATGTTCACTCATTCCTCGTTGGCATTATGCTAAAACGCTTATCTTCTTCCAACGTCGAAGCATCAGTGCGAAGTTTCTCGAGCTCATCGCGTATATTTTTAATGACTCCTGAATTGACAGCAGAAACTAAATTAGCATTCATTTGAAGACCTATTCTATTCTTGATTTCATAAAATCTCACAAAACAAGAATCCATCATAGTATAAGCTGCGAACATGTCTGTCGTGCTGCAACAAGAGGATTTAACCGCTTCTTGAGCATCGCTGTACTTTTCTACGATATCTACTATTTCATCTAAATAATCATGATCGATCATAGTATCCAACTCTCGTAAAAACGTTAGAACTTCTTCTAAAAACTCATCGACATTCGTGTTAACAACGTTGCGTTCTTCTTTTGGGTCTTCATTAACGACTTCACAAATGCTATCTGTTTTTTCTTCTGGAACTTTCTCAAAATCGACTGCTAAATTGCATGCTTCCTGTAATGTTTTGATATCCCTATCTAGCGATCTTTTAGCTACGAGATTGTCTATAATCGGAAAAACGACTTTATAGGTTTCACATCCAATAAAACCCAAAACTGGCAAAGTCATGCCGGCGAGCAGAAAATACGTTATGTTCGGACAATGCATCAATACAGTTTCAAAAGCAAGGCCACTTTGGTACACTGTATAGCTTAGAAAAGAAAACGGCACAAGCGTATAAATTTCTATCACTGCTAAGAGAGCATAGATTTTATTAAAGAATTTCTTATTTTTTTTATGGCTATTTTTGATAACGTCGAGTCTCTCTCGGACGATATCCTCCTTGTTGCAACTATAATATTCCAATAAGATGCGAGATTCTTCCTTGCTAATTCTCTCGTCATTTTCAAACTTTCTTGCTAAGTCTATGCCATCGGCTTTTTTTAAGCACCCATTCTCCTCATTCTCTCTTTCGAGAAACAATTTTCTTCTTTCGATCATCATATCGCAGGCTTTATCATCATATACAATTCTATATTCGGCATCACTATACTCGAAATATTCCTCGGTTGACCACTCGGCTATCTCTCCGATTAGCACCTTTATTTCTGGTAAAGTCGAATTCTCGCCTGCGATAGCATTATACTTCAGCCACAACTCGCGGATCGAAGCGACTAAATTCGGAATATAGATCCCATTCTGCCTATTTGTAACAGAAATGCCATTTTCATACTCTTCTAGTGTAACTCGCCACATGTGAGTTAAATGAAAAATAAGTGCAAAAATTTGCCATTTTAACTCGTATAATTCCTCTTTAGACACATTCTCTACCATGATAAAAACCTCTTCTTTAAACATTTATTCTAACGAATATCGTTTTAAAAGTCAAATCTTCTAGTAAAAAGCATCTATTTATCTTATAATATAAAAGAAAGCGACGTGATATAATGGAACTCCTTGCAAATACTTCAAGGCCATCTAAACTCTCAGACATAATCGGACAAGAATATTTGACAGGCAAAGATGGGATTCTCACAAATCTAGTTAAAAACCACAAGCTATTTTCGATGATACTGTGGGGAAAACCCGGCACAGGTAAGACGAGCATCGCATTATCCCTCGTAAATGAGTTAAAACTGCCGTTTAGAATGTTAAATGCGACCATAAATAACAAATCCGACTTTGATATCGTAATAGAAGAAGCCAAGATGAACGGTGAGATGATCCTCATCATGGACGAGATTCACAGATTGAATAAAGACAAACAAGACTTGCTTTTGCCTTATGTCGAAAGTGGACTCATAACCTTAATAGGTATGACGACGTCAAATCCCTATTACTCTATCAATCCTGCGATTAGGAGCCGCGTCCAAATATTCGAACTTAAAGACTTAAAGGAAGAAGACATAATTAAAGGCCTTAAACGTTCAGCTAAATCTCTCGACGGTATATCTGTCAAATCGGATGCTTATAAATACATCGCAGGTCTTTCAAACGGCGACTTCCGAAGTGCCATGAACACTTTAGAAATGGCTTATTACATCAGTACAGACCATAAAATAACCATAGACTTACTTAAGAGCATAAACGACAAGCCAGTTCTATATACAGACAAAAATGGAAATGGCCACTATGAACTTCTAAGCGCCTTTCAAAAGTCGATTCGTGGAAGCGATGTGAATGCGGCAGTATACTATTTAGGTTTACTTATCGAAATCGGCGACTTGGATAGTATCTTCAGACGGATGACCGTCATCGCCTACGAAGATATAGGTTTAGCAAATCCTGGGATCGGTCCAAAAGTTCATGCTGCAGTCGAAGCTGTAAAAATGCTCGGAATCGACGAAGGGCGCATTCCTCTTTCAGTCGTCGTCTGTGAAATGGCTCTATCCCCTAAAAGCAACAGTGCTTATATGGCTATAAATCAAGCACTTGGAGATATAAGAAAAGGCGTGATTGGAGATATACCAGAAGTTATTAAGGGCCACTCGCCAAAATATCGATATCCACACGAATATCCTCCTAACTACTGGGTCGACGAAACCTACTTACCTGAAAAACTAAAGACTCGCAAATACTACACTCCTAAAAATAATACATATGAGAAAAATCTATATAAAATCGATAAAGACAGACGTAATAACAAATAGCCTGTTTTTTTTTCTTTAAAATTTTGTCATTTTATAGTATACTTATGATAGGAAAAGAATAGTAAGGAGAAGTAAAATGAAGTTAAAAGTTAGACGAATGTCTTTAGATGATCTTGCTGAGACGATAAAACTCTGCAATCTATGTTTCGAAGAGAAAACTAGACTAGAATTTGCTAAAAAGCGTTATCTAAAAGGCTTAGTCGATCAAAATCAAATCTATCTAGTAACTACTATAGATGAAAAGATAGTCGGACATATGAGAATTCAAATCATCGAAACGATGTACGAAAGTATGGGGTCATATGCCATGATCAACCACGTCTGTGTCCATCCAGAATACAGACGTCATAAAATAGCTACCAAAATGCTCGATTTAGCTACCAAAATATGCAAGGACAGAAACTGCAAAAACTTAAGTCTTTGGTCAAAAAACAAAAGAGCGGCCGCGCATGCGTGCTACCTTAATTATGGCTTTGAAATCGAGGATGCAAAATTTTTTATAAAAGAATTGGAGAGATAATATATGAAAATAAACAATGTATATGTCGGTGGTTGGTTTCAAAGAACTATGCTACAATTATCGGAGATTTATGACTTTTTAAGAGATGGTAAAACTCAATTAGATCTCGACCCCGAAAAATTACAAGAATATAGAAAAGAACTTGGCATCGGCAAAATAGAATATGGAGTCGCAGGTGAAGAATATGTCGAATATACGACGAACATGGACATCACAGTAAAAATCTTCGAAGATGGACTCATAACTTTAAATAATACGAATGTAAGCGAAGACACCTTGTTTGCTGACATCGATCACGTTGCAGATTACTACGAGAATAAGCTTTCGCCAGCTTTCAGTTATCTATTTAGTTTAGGTGCTCCTGTACCGAAGGAACTTGCCAACATAGAAACAGTATTCCCATACTTTGTAGTATGTAACAAAATTACAAAAAACGACATGGCTACCCTGCTCTCTCGCACAGAGAAACAGAAATATTTTGAATTTAACAATCCAAACTACGACGTCGTACGAGGAGATAAATATTATTTTATCAACGTAAAAAAGAAGAGCGAAGCTAACATCGAAAGATATATCGAAGAACAGATCTTCATTAGAGAATTTAAAGGTCAACTACATAGATATTTGAACATGCATAGAATAATCTGGGAAAAGATAGATGCCGTAAAAGAAAATGCAAACGTCAAGGGATCCGACATAGTCAAATTTACGACTAAACTTGAAGGATATGCTAAGACGATTAACCTTATCGACGGACGAATAAACCAAATGAGTACGTACATTTCAACGAGAGAAAAAATTGCTAAAAGCGACAAAGATCTAGCAGAATTCTTAGCCATATCAGGGTATCGTTATGAGACTTTAAGAGATACTCTAGATTACATAAAATACCTCTGGACTATGACCAAAAACTATGTAACTAGTGCTCAAAAGTTGTTCGACAATTTAAAACAAGACGTCACATCTAAATCCGTCGACAGTTTGACGATCGTTACATCTATGAGTGCAGGCGCAGGAATAATCGGGTTACTTACCGAAACAGCGCCAGAATTCACTATATTCGGAGTTTTATACTTCTTTATCTTGGCCTTATTGGGTTGGTCTTCAACTAAGATCTTAGGCTTGATATCGAATTCTAGAAAATACGAAGTTTCGGACGTCGAATATGATAAAAACATAAAATAAAAAGTTCAATTTGATTTGAACTCTTTTTTATTCTCCTATCTTATTTTCGATAGCTTCATCTAAATAATCTTCGTTGATTTCTTTATCGATTTCCTCTAATACTTCAGACGCAACTTCTTCATCGTCGATTATCGCATAATCGTCAAAATTATCTTCGACGTTGACTCTTATCTTAGTATCTCCGACGACCTCGATTCCCATCTCTTTTCTTACGTTAAACTGGATTTCTCCATTCTCGACGCTGACATCGACGACGTTCGGATCGCTTAAAGAACTTACGATAACTTCAGAGTTATTCGTCAACTTGCTAGAAGAATTGACAGGTACATTCATTTTATCGCTATAAGAGAAGTTGCCAGAAGCCACTCCTGTCTTAGTATCGCCGTCATATGAATACCAGACATTCACATCATAATTACCATTTACATATATGTTTCCTTGTGACATAGTACCGTTAAATCTATGGTTTATTATCCAACAGCCCAACACCGTATTTGGAGTCTCTTCGGGTCTAATAACGTACTTCTGAGTGGTAGTCTTTTTCCCCTTCCCTATGACAGCTTTAGTCACGATTTCCTTAAAATATGCCATTCTAATTAAACCTCCTATTTTAAAATATGCATCTTCTAAGTAGTTTGTACCTAATTAAGCAAAAGAAAAAAGCCTATAAAGCATTATTCTATGATTACTTTTGAGAATTCTTTTTTCTTTCGGCAAGTAGAGAAACGCTTCCCTTAGTTTGGCTATAAGGAACCAACGAATCTGGATCTACTGTCACTTCTCCTATATAAGAAGGCGTAGCACTCGATAAAAAATGTTTCCATTCCCATGTACCACTATATATTCTTTTTGTATTTTCCATATATAAAAAAGCAATATCTAAAGCACTTAAGCTCTCGTCGATCGGCACATAATAACCGTTTTTAGTTTTAAGTAATAAAACGTTGGAAGCAACCTGTTTTGTCTTTGTATCTATATGTCCAAGCTTTGTGATACCCCATGGTTCTTCAGAAACCATATGAGGAACTTCGTCGTATTGAGTGCATTCAAGTAAATTTCCGTAATATAATCTTTCGCTATTCATAATACATTCCTTTCTATTGGCTCCTATTTTACAAAAATTAAATAATTATGTCAATAATATAGTTGCCAATGCGCATACTAAAATGATAAGATAGTTAAAAGGAGATGAACAACATGGACGTTTTTTGCAAAATAATAAGAGGTGAAATACCATCGATGTCAGTCTACGAAGATGAACATGTAATATCTATCATGGACGCTAATCCATCGAGCCCCGGGCACGTACTTATCATACCCAAGAATCACTATACGACGTTTTTAGATATGGACGATGAAATAAATAACCACATCCAAGAAACTGCTAAGATGCTAATCAAAAAGATGGAATCAGTATATCCTGGTCTAGAAGGCATAAAAATAATCGTAAACTATGGAAGTGAACAACAAGTCAAACATTACCACATGCATCTATTACCAGTCTATGCCAAAGGAAAAAAACCAACTATGTCTCAAGATGAATTCGCCGAACTTCTAAAAAAATAATATACTGGTCATTCCAGTATATTTTTATGTGACGCTTTTCAAAAATTCTTTACTTTTAAGATATAATCCAGTAAACCTGTCGTAATAATCCTTCAATATCGTATCGATGTTTTCGACGACTTCGTCGCTTATTTTGAGATCGCTCACCGAGTTTATGTCTACATAATAATATAATCTGAACATTTTTATCGTCTTATCGCTATAGATAGGTTCGTTCGTATGGCAATCAGAACAAATATATCCTCCCGCATCGCCGTTTATAGTAACTATACTTGTATTGTTGCCGCATTTTATGCATTTATCTAAGTCTATACCGACCCCCAAGTAGTCGAGCATCTTAACTTCTAATATATTCGTCATTATGCGTGGATCTAAACCTTCTTCAATCTTTAATACTGTTGCTTTCAATATATTATATATATCTTTATCTTCGTTTTGTTTAGCAGTTTGATATGCGAGTTCTACTATATACGTCAAATAACCGATCTTTATAATATCGGTCTTTATATTGCGTAAAGGATTTAATACATCCGCACTTACTAGCGTAGAGAGTTTATCTTTATGGTAATAGACGTGAAAAACACCTAAAGTAAATTTTTCAGTCACACTTCTAAGGGGACTTTTTATCTTCTTAGCCCCCTTTGCCATCACGCCTATGATGCCTTCGTCTTTGGTAAGAATATTTAAGATCTTACTGGATTCACTATATGGCGTTTCTGAAACAATTATACCTTCAAACTCCCTAATCATCGCACTTATTTTTCCTTTCTTTCGATCTTCTTATATTCTAGATAATCTTCGACTCTTCCTGAAGCGACAAATTTTAGCCATGCTTCTTTCTTTTTCATCGTAATTCTCCCCTTTTCTACTATTATTTTGGGGCAAATTACAGTATTTTATTCATCGTGTTCACTAAAACCTAGATCTTTAAGAAGATTTTCTCTATCTCTCCATCTTGGAACAGTTTTACAATAAAGCTCTAAATAAACTTTTTTATCGAACATGCTCTCGATGTCGACTCGCGCTTGGCTACCGATCTCCTTGAGCATAGATCCTCCTTTTCCGATTATGATCTTCTTCAGAGAATCCCTGTCGACTATGATATCGACATAAACTTCGACGATATCCTTTTTCACTTCATAATGGGTCGTAACGCACGTTACAGAATGCGGAACTTCTTCATGAGTTAATCTCAAAACTTTCTCTCGAACGAGTTCGCTTATCATAAATTTTGGATTTAGATTCGTTATCTGATCGCTGTTATAATATTTCATTCCGTCGTTCATATAAGCTTTGACGACCTTGATGAGTTCGTCGACATTGTCATCGTTTAAAGCACTTACAGGAACGATGTCGGCAAAAGTATAAAGATTTTTATATTCGTTTATCTTTGAAACTAATTGTTCATCTGTAATCTTATCGATCTTATTTATGACTAAAACTACAGGTACATCTACTGTCTTAAACGTTCTGAGAACGAACTCGTCTCCTCTGCCAAACTTTTCTGATGCGTCGACCAAAAACAATATTGCATCTATGTCTTTAAGCATCCTATATGATTCACGATTCAACACTCTACCTAATCTGTTAATCGGTTTATGTATTCCAGGTGTATCGATAAAGATTATCTGTGTATCCGCATCGTTATATATTCCTTCGATCGTATTCCTAGTTGTCCCCGCCACATTCGAAGTGATAGCTAATTTAGCATTTACTATCGAATTCAAAAGAGTACTCTTCCCTGTGTTTGGTCTGCCGATTATGCTTACGAATCCACTTCTCATCTCATCACCTTCCATCTTCATAATTCTATCATAAAAGCCCATTCCTTGCAAATATAAAAAGAGCATTACACATACTCTTTTACTCTACAATACTATTTTAAAGGCTCAATCACTAACGATTTATGAGTATCACCTCTACCGACAGAAGATTCACCAGAAAGTGCATATTTCTTTACGATTCTCTCGAGACAATCCAATATCTCGTGTTTTTCTTCTTCTAGGTACGCTTTTTCACTTGTATCTAATTCACTAGAATATAACGACACGAGTGAACTTAGATTGCTTATCGCATCTTCAATTTCGAGTCGATCAGAACTGTCTTTAGAAAGCTCAGTTAATAGATCTGTTGCATCTAAATATAATTGTAATTCTTCTTCATCTAAAATGTATCCTATTTTATAACCCCTAATTTTGATCCTATTATTCATGTGTCTCATTATAGTCTCGTTTTCATCCTCCGAAAAATCACATTTACCGAGAATATCCAAGAAATCGTCCAAGTCAAAAGGAACAGCGACGACTCTACCATCGATATAATCATAATACTCGATTAGTCTCTCCCGGGCCTTCTGCGCTAGCGCTTCCTTCTTCCTTTGGACGTGACTGCGTCTATATTCGTCATTACTTTTTTCCAAGAGGCCGACCATGCGTTCGAGTAAATCTTCCGCGGATTTTGGAAGCTGAAGCGCTGGCGGTTTTCTAAAATTTATACGCATGAGATCGCCGATCATAGTTCTAAAGTCCAAGACACGAGAATTTTCCTTAAAAGTTCCATCTTCATTAAAATACTCTACAAGACGTTTAACTTCTTTAGGATACCTCTCATCATAAATTCTAGAATTAGCACTTTGGTCGATGTGTACGAGCATTCCCAAACATTCGACAGCTGCTTTTGGATCAACTTCACTGGTCATCGTACAGGCCACGACAGTATAGAGGTAACAACTCAAGTCGATCGGCTTTATAGCCTTTTCATGATCGAAACACATCGATACCACTTGCCAAAGACTATCCTGCTCGCCAGTATTGCCAAATATTTGACTACTTTTCTCCTCGAAATCGTTCATATATTGTTTTATAAGCAAAGTACTAGTTTCTCCCACCTTTTCTCTCAACAACGCATTGTTCGCTGCCAAAAGTTCTGTCAAGCCAGTACTCAAATCGACCCTATCATAATTAATATGTAAAAATTTACTTAATAACATTCTAAGTGTGTCTGGACATCTTTCTAGATACTCTATCGCAACCTTAAATCTATCGATCCTGTCATTATACTTGAAGGTTCCATCTTCATTAAAATAGTCCTCTAAGACTATGATTGCAACTTCGCTATATCGGTTAGAATCTTTGCCTAGATTTCTACTACCGGCGCGTATAACCATACCTAATATGCGTCCCGCCTCTTCTAATGAAATAATGTTTGCACTACACGCATAATATAACAATTCCATTAAAATCTGTAATGGAATAAACCGGTCTGCTCTATCGAGAGAAAAATTATTTATTACATCGTTCAAGTCAGATATAATTCGAGATATGTACAGCATCTTTCTTTTAAGTGCCCGGGATTCATCCCTATTTTGTAGGCATATATCTTCTGCTTTGGCATCTAAAAATGACTCGTACTCTTCTTGATTCATCTTATCGGTGAATTCTTGATAGGTTATAGCGACCTCCATAGATTGTCTTCCTAGCTTTTCACAAAACTCATTTTCCTGTTCTTTATAGTATTGCAACTTTTCGGTCAATTGCCTACGTAAATCTTTTAATCCACGTTTAAACTTTTCTGTTGGCCTCATATCGTTTCCCCTTTCAAAAGACTTGAATATTTTATCATCAAGTTCCATAAAAGTAAAGAAGAAGAGTCAACCGCGAGCTCGATTCCTACTATGAACTACAATAAAATATATACATACGTTCACGACGATTAGAAAAGCTAAACAGGATAATATCTCGAACGTATTGAAAGCTACCATGTCGACCGAATTAAAAACTAATGAACCGACCATGTGATTTATCAAAACTTTAGATATATAAGAAAATACTAAACCGAGACTCGTTACGATTACACTTTCGACTGCCACTAAAACACTTATAGAAGATGTAAGCTTCCAGTCAGGTATTCCGATCCAACTCAAAAGTCTTAAGTCGCGATTAAACTCTTTTAGGACACCATGTACGAGCCAACCGAAACAGCTTATAGTTAAAAATATACCTGAGATGCAAGATAATTTCAAAAGAGTTTCAGGAGACCTTAATTGCTCACCTAATCTATTAAAAATTCCCGAGTATGGCGTTTTGATAAAGATATTTTCGTCGAACAAACCTCTTTCAAGCATGACCCTTAAATTATTCTCATCTCTTTCGTGAACTTCAACCTTATTTACTCCTACGCCATCCCAAAAATAATCGCTCAGGTCTTCCCTATTAAAGTACATATTTCCATCTCTCGAGATACCTTTGACGATAAAGTCTAAAACATAAGTTTCTTCCATAGAAGAATCTTCTACAAAAAGTGAGATTTTATTACCTATCGCCGTATCGGCATATATGCCTAGATGTTTGACATCATCTTTTCCTATGATTATTTCACCTTTATTTAATTCTCTTACGAGAGTCTCATCTTCCAAAACAATAGAGTTTTTAAATACTACTCTTCGTTCAACGGGGATAGTATCATCGGCCTCCGCATACTTAAAATTGTAGATAGGATTACATTCATCTACGACAGAGAAAAGTTCAAAAAAACCCTTTATGACATATATATTTGCACCTACATTTTTTACTGTTTCTTCGAATACTTCGATATTTTTAAAAGTATTCCTAGTTTCTTTTAATGAACTAAAATGTTTGAGATCTACTACTTTAATACCCGAAATGGCTACGTTTTTATCTCCTAACTTGATATATCTTTTTGAGTTCACTAGTTCTTCATAATCTTTTGGTCTATATAATTCTCCTTCACTGTCTTCGACTCCCAGTTCTATCATCAGATCGGCTAAATAAGAGTTTATAACGATTTCACTGTTATCAGATGGGGACGCTCCAAAATCGATATTATCTAACGCCTCGACATCGAAATAAGAGTACATTTCTACTGGATCTTTATAATATAATCCATTCTTCTTTTCATCATAAGTACCAAACGAAAACTTAGCATAGGCGTTGTTGATACCACCCACAGTCTTCCCTATTTTTAAAGGACTATCTATAAATTTAGTTTCTTCGATCATTTTTAAGACATTTTCTCCCAAAATGTCATTACCAGTTTCCAACAGCACAGGAATACTGTCGTTCGATAGAAGATGGCCGGCATGCTCGCTTGCAAGGTCGATGCTTTTTAAAGCGCTTCCCAAAAGAAAAGAAAAGATTGACAATATTCCAAAAAAGATAGAAAGCAAGATTCGATACTTAAACAGTTCAAAATATCTCCTAACAAACTTAAATATAGGAAATTTACTTCTATTAACGACAATCTCATTTTTAGCAAAACTGTCTTTAAAACGGTTCACTTTGACTATTTTATTGCTTTCAAACTCTACCAAAACATCGATATATTCATCTACTTCATAGTCATCTCTTGAGACGAGGACGACGAGCCTTTGTCGACTAAGCGACTTCAAGAGTTTCAACGTAGCTGTCTTTGCGCCTCTACTTAAATTGTTAGGTATTTCATCTACTAAAATTATTCTCGGATTCTTTAAGATGATCCTTGCCAAAGCGACTCTATATTTTTCTTCAAGAGTAATTTCGCTAACTTGTTTATCCATGATATTCTCGATGTTAAAGGACTTAACGACGCTGTCAAATTCACTCGCATCATTTACAAATTCCAAATTTTCACGAACGCTCATCCAACTGACCAAGTCGTTCTCCCCGGCAAGCAAAGCTAAGTTTTTATCTCTAAATTCTGCCAACTCTTTCTCATTTTTATGCGTCAAAACGGTATTATCTATTATAACAGAACCATTTGTAGGAGCTTCCATACCCCCGAGTATTCCTAAAATAAAACCACTCCAAGACAGTTCTTCTCCACTTAGGGCTACAAAACCTGTATCGGGTAATTCTAAACTTATATTATCTAAAATCTTCTTCTTATCTACTTCTTTCGATATTTTTATTATTTTTATCATATTATCTACTTCCTATATGATCATTACTGATAATTAGATTATAACGTAAATGCCCTTGAGTTACAATAAAAATCAAAACAAAAACAGGCCTTTACCGACCTATTGTATATCGAGAAAGTATGGATTTTGTAAAGTTCCTTCACCTTATATTAAAAGAATATAACCAAACGATTTTAATTGCAAGCGTACTGACAGGTTTTACAGAACAAAAAACCATCTATCGAACACAGGTGTATTCATATAATAATTAATTTACTCTATCGTGGATTTCCATTTTTTTTAAAATCATACTATGTTCAAATGCGACTCCCACGTCATGAGCTCTAGATAATGCGAGTTTGAAACCGTCTCTAGCCTTTGGGAAACAAATGTTAGCCATCTTATCGTATAAACAAACTGGAGTCGTTCCGTTCGCCAGTAGAGTTAATTTCTCGCGAATTTCATCGATAAATTCATTCATTCGAGGATCGTTCTCATTTATTTCTACTGCAAACATGTCATAATCGAATAGTTCTGCTCTTCTTCGACAAAGAGCTGTCTTAAATTTACAAACATCGACATCAGTCATCTTCTGATAACTTTTGCCGTTCAAAAATGTAAAGTTTACTGGAACTGTAACATCATCGTCAGCTAATTCCACATTAATTTTAGCGAGCATTCTCTTTTCATTAAGAATTGGATAAGCACAATGGCCTATACTCAAATAACTGTCGAACCTCGAACAAAGATTCACGCTTTCATAAGACCTACGATTCCACCTAATTAACTCGATATCATAATTGCTATTAATACAATTAAATCTTACGCTTATTTCCTCGTAATTATCTAGTCCTATGTGGACACTCGAACCGATAGTATACCCTTGGCTATATTGTGATCCACTATTCTTAACCCAAAACAATCCTCTAATTTTATCTAGCTGCTCATTTTCAAAACTATATTTAAAGCATTCAAAACGCGTCGAGAACTTTCCATTTACTTTCCCAAACGGAGTCCAAAATCTGAATGGCATATCAGTCTTAAAATTAGTATTCCTATTCCGCCGTGTTTTGCCTTCTATATATCCTACAAATACGCCCATACTAAAGAAAAATATTCTATAAGGATGTTCTTTGGAGTGTGAAGGCTTCCATCCCGTTATGTTAAGATTGAGTGAATCAGCAAAAATGATAGTCTTTTGAACCACCTCGTTTTCCATAAAACTTTTAAAAGCAAACTTTTCCATAAATTCCTCCTAGCTTCTATTTTAATGCGTCATATACTTTTTCTAAAAGGTTAGCATAATCTTTCGTTTTGATCTCAAGGCTTCTCTGGCATTTTTCAAATACGTCCATTAAACTTCTATATCTCCATTCGTCGAAGCCTTGTACAAACATTTTCTAGTACTTATTTTCATGTACGCACATCCTAATAAAATATATTATCATTATAACAAACATTTTGCGCAAAATCATTAGTAAGTTTTAGAAAACTTTTAGCTTTTCCATTTTGTAGATACATATGTCAAACACGATTTTTATCGATATGAAAACACACCTTTTTTCAGTGTGTTCCATGTTCATATTTCTCTATAGCATCTAAAACGCCTTTATAAGGTAGTGTTGCACACGTCTTCCTATTAGCTTGCTTATAAATCGTGTCGTAAACCAGAGCTTCATTTAACGTTTCCTTATCGTATTCTCTCTCCTCGATCATATTATAGAAGTTTTCGATAAATTCTCGGGCTTCTTTAGTACTCTTCCCGACGAGTTCCTTAGTCATGATCGAAGTGCTAGAAGTGCTTATAGCACAAGCTTCGCCGTCGAACTTTAAATCTTTTATGAATCCATCTTCTATCAAAACCCAAAGGTCGATATTATCTATACAAGAAGAATTGTTGGAATTGACATAAATATATTTTTCATCTTCTACTCTCATCCTATTGCTAGGGTTAGTGTAATTATCTAAAATGACTTCTCTTTTTAAATTTTCATCCATCTATATCATTTCCTTCATGATTTTGTCTCTATCTTTTAAAAGTTCTACAAAAGAATCTATCTCGTCTTTGTTATTATAAAAATATAAGCTGACTCTTACAGTGTTTTTGACACCTACTGCTTTCTTCAAAATTTTGGCACAATGATTGCCTGCTCGTACGCAGACGTTATATTTATTTAAATAGATAGCCACATCTTGGGGGAAAATGCCATCTATATTAAACGCGACGATTCCACTATCACATTCTTCGTTGATGATGTCGACGTGTGATAATGTACTCAATTTTTCAACTAAATATTTCTTTAAGTTAGTTTCTTTGACTAATATATTGTCCATGCCTATATTGTTGAGATAATCGATCGCTGCACCGAATCCGATTACTCCAGCTATATTAGGTGTACCCGCCTCTAACCGCATAGGAAGCTCTTTTAAAAATATGGCTTTTTCATTATCGAACGACTCGTTCATGCCTCCGCCCATCTTGACTGGATCCAAATTTTCTAGCAGTTCAATTTTACCATAAAGCACTCCTACACCAGTCGGGCCGCACATTTTATGGGCCGAAAAAGTGAGAAAGTCGACGTCGCTATCTTGTACGTCACACTTTTTATGTGGTACGCTCTGTGCTCCATCACATACGACAAATATGTTGTTTTTATGGGCAAACTCACAAATATCTTTTATAGGTCTCACATCTCCTACGACGTTAGTGATCTCTGCAAGAGATATTACTTTTGTTTTAGGAGTTATGACTCGCTTAATCGCATCCACAGTTACATGGAAATTGTCGTCTAAAGACACATACTTAATGACGATTCCCTTCTTGTTTGCCAGTCTAAACCACGGTAAGACGTTAGAGGCATGTTCAGAATCAGAAATGATCACCTCATCACCAGGATCTAAAATATGTTCGAAAAAGCCATTTACGATCATGTTGAGTGAGTCTGTCGTCCCACTCGTAAAAACGATCTCTTCTCTATGCTTAGCATTGATGAACTCTTGAATCTTATCCCTCGTAGCTTCATAGGCAACGTCAACTTGTAAACTGATATCATAATCTCCTCTATGAGCATTTGCCGTATAATTAGAATAATAATCTGTTATAGCATCGATGACACATTGAGGCTTAAAAGTCGTAGCCCCGTTGTCAAAATAGATCAAGTCCCTATTTAACATAGGAAAATCTTTAAGTACATTCATTTGTTCACCTCCCCATAAGTATATTTTTAATTTTCTCTTTCACATCTTCAGGCATGATAGATTCTATAAATCCTTCTTCTACCAACTTAACGGCGTTATGTCTGTCTATGCCTTTACTAGTCAAATAGAATATTTCATTCTCGTCTATTCTTCCTACGCTTACTCCATGATTAGCTTCGACATCGTTAGTATTGACTATCAAATTTGGTATCAACACGTTCGACAGTTTACTCTTATTTAATACTTTGGCATATTCGTTCAGGACGTTTCTATGTGTTTCGCCAGCGACAGTTCCATTCATATTTATTTTAACTGTACCATCTTCTTCGTTTATACCTCTTAAGTCGACAGTTGCGTAGATGTTATCTCCATATAGTTTAGTATCTATGTTAAGTTCATATTTAACCTCTGAAATAAAGGCACCGTTGAGGGTGAAAGTCGAATTGTCGTGAAGTTCAACATCCAAAGACGTTTCCAAGCTTACCGCATAGTCGAACATGTTAAATTCCAAATTACATCCGCTTTCTACTACGATACAGAGGTCCATGTTGTTGTGCAGATTTATTGCATTGATTATAGTATCTTCTTTTATGATCAGACGTGCTGAATCGATGTACTTATCCAATTCGACGATTCCACCACTCAATATTATATTATTCATATACTTATCATTCACCTACACTAAACGCCCCCTTAAAGCCATTTTTTTCGACCGCTTCGGCCAATTCCATACCACCTTCCATAGACATCTTCCCATCGTTTAAAATATATACTTTATCTGGTGGTAGATAATCTAAAATATTCTTGTGATGCGTGATGATCAAAATAGAAGATTTAGTTTCTTTCCTATATTCGTCTAACCTCGTAGCGAGACTCTTGAGTGAATCTACGTCCAGACCACTATCCAATTCGTCCAAAAGGATCAACGACGGTCTTAAAATCTCGATCTGCAAAAGTTCATTTTTCTTTTTCTCTCCACCACTCATCGATTCATTTATATTGTGATGTATATAGCCCGAATCGATATGCAAGTCTTCACATGCTTTTGACAATCTTTTATTAAACTCGAAAATAGATTCTTTAATGCCCCTATCCGCTTCGGCAACTCTCAACATCTCAGCATTTGTAACGCCTGGGATTGCCGTCGGATTTTGTTCCAACAAGAAGATACCCCTCTTCGCACGCTCGTTAGGGGGTAATTTCGTAATTTCTTCGTTGTTATATTCGAGAGTCCCTGCAGACACCTTAAAATTTGGATCTCCCATGATGGTTCTGCAGATCGTGCTCTTTCCTATTCCATTCGGTCCCATGATGACGTGGATTTCCCCTGCTGGGATTTTCAAATTTAAACTTTCGACGATCGCTTTACCAGAAGCTTCGATCTTTAAATCTTTAATTTTTAACATAGTGCTCTTCCTTATCTATTTTTTGCTTGAATATAGAAATAGTCGACTATCTCTAGGATAGAATAGATCAAAATCACTAACCCCAACGTCGATAGTACTAAGTTTTCGACTAATATAGTATATAATCCCATCAAGAGCAAAATAAATCCGATTATCAAGGTGACTACTGCTTTCTTTTCTACTCTAGCCAAGTTAGATCCTATTGCAATAGTATTGATCGCATTTATGATGATCCAAATTCCGATCGCTAGTCTTATCAAAAATTCAATCGCGCTAGAGAAAAATATAAATATCACACCTAATACGACCATCACGACACTGTAAAAAGTATCTCCTGTCGTCTTATCATTTCTCTTATTATCTGCGATATATTTCCCTATTCCCAAAGCTAAGAAAACTCCACCGAATATGTAAGAGATAAAGTTGACGATTCCACTAGGATTTAAGAAAAGTATCATGCCGATGATAAAGAAAATAACTGGAGTAACGAGAGTTTTTTTCGACTCATACCTTTTTATGACAATTTTTTGCATATTAAACACTTCTTTCTATCTATTATTTTAACATCATTATAACACTTTTTAAAGTCTTAATCTGTCGATTTGGGACTGGAAATCTTCACTTTTGCATATGTATGAACCCACGACGACTATATCGGCTTTACTAGCCTTCACAATATTTTTATCGTTGATTCCTCCGTCGACCATGATCGTATACTTGTAACCAAATTCATCTCGCAATCTTACGAGTTCGTCTACCTTCTCTAAGACTTCTTCTTTCATCTTCTGACCGCCCTTACCAGGCTCGACAGTCAATACGATGATCTCATCTAAAATGTCAAAATAATCTTCTAACATACTTACAGTAGTGCCAGGTTTGATAGCCATTCCGCATCTTACACCAAGCGACTTAATATATTCCAAAATTGCTAACTTATCGTCTTCTATCTCAGACGAAATACTTATCGTTTCCGCCTTCATAGCAGCATACTTAGATATATAACTGAAAGGTCTCGAAACCATCAAATGAACGTTTAACGGTTTATGAGATAAATGCAAATACTCCCTCTCAGGTGTCTTATCAGGAACAAAATGGCCGTCTGTAACATCGACGTGTAAATAATCGGCATCTGTTTCATTAATCTTTAAAATCGTCTCTTCTTCGGAATAATTTGAAACGAGGATAGAAACTGCTATCTTCATTATTTCATCTCTTCTCTAAATTTAATATAATTTTCATACCGAGACTTTTTGATTTTACCTTCATTTAAAGCCTCTTTTACGCCACATTTTAGTTCGTTTACATGCGAGCAATTGTCGAACTTACAAGAATAACCCTTAAAATCTGGATATAGTTTTGCAAGATCTTCTTTAGGAAAGTTTAAATCAAGCGCACTAAATCCAGGCGTATCCGCAATTCTAGCCTTACAAACTTTGAATAGTTCGACGTGCCTAGTCGTATGTACTCCTCTTCCTAAAGCTTTGCTTATAGGACTAGTCTTCAAATCTAGTCGGCGATCTAACTTATTTAAAAGCGTCGATTTTCCGGCCCCAGTCTGTCCCGTAAGAACTACAGTCTTATCTTTGATATATCTTTTAAGTTTAAAAAGATGTTTATTACTTACTACTTTGTACCCTATTTTCTTATAATATTTAAATATCTCTTTTATTTCTTTGAGTTCGCGCTTATCGACGAGGTCTTCTTTAGAAACACAGATTATCGGCTCTATGCCCGCGGCGCTTACTGCCAAAATCTGCTTATCCAATAGATTCAAACTTAAGTTCGGTTCTTCGACACTCGTTAAAATGAGCCCTACGTCTACGTTGGCAATTTGGGGACGTGAAAGTTCATTCTTTCGTGGCTTTATCTCTAAAATATAGGCATTTTCACTATCTATAACGACAAAGTCCCCAACCAAGGGGATTTGTAAGTCTTTCCTGAACTTTCCACGAGCTCGGCACTCATATACGAGCCCATCCGTAGTCTCGACTGTAAAGAGGTTACTTATTATTTTCGTAATATATCCAGTCTTAGCCATCGATATCGACCTCATTCGGATTTTCATCTATCGGTTCTTGTGAAATAGTTATTGTGAAAGTCGCGCCTGCTGTTATTCTAGAGCCCGCTTGACGACTCTGTCTTATGATAGTACCGGCCGGAACCTCTGAACTCGTTTCGTACTTAGTGTTTAACTTTAAACTGTATTTTTTAGCAAACTCTTCTATCTCAGATAACGAGTAATCGCCAGTAGTGAAGTCAGGATAGCGTTCCTCTACATTTGGATAATAAAGTATCAACGTTCCGCCTTCTAAGACTTTCTCACCCGCAGCTGGGAATTGCCCTATTATCTCAGTTGCTGTATAATCAGCAGGGTTATCTACATCTTTAGATTCCACTTTTATATTTATAGCATAAAGACTTTCCAATCTCGCCTTAACTTCTATATAGTTTTGACCAGTATAGTCTTCCAAAGTTAACGCATTCGTTCCAGAAGATACGTATATAGTAACTTCTGTGCCTTCTTTTACCGTTCTTCCAGCGGCTGGGTCGGTTTTGACAACTTGTCCTTCAGGTATCGTATCCGAAGGAGTTTCTTTGATTTCCTGGTTGATTTTCAATCCTTCTTCGATCAATATCTCTTCAGCTTTGACCTCGTCCATCTCGCTGACATCGGGAACTTTGACGTTCCCTACACTCGTCACACGAGGTAAGACGACACATATAGCAGTAACGAGCACCACGATTCCTGTAAATACTGCTCCCAAGATAAGTAACAACTTATTTTCCTTTTTCACTTCGTCCTCCGTAACTTTCTTTGAAACTACTAATGGCTCTTCTTTAATAGGCGCATTTGATGCCGAAGAAGCTTCTTTTTGAGCTTTCTTTGCGGCTGCTTGCTTATCGATTTCGTCGATTTCTGGATACTTAAATTCCATCACTTTTTCTCCTACTCGACTATCGTCCATCGCCGTCTTGATATCGTCTAGCATTTCTCTTGCATCGGCATATCTATTTTTAGGATTCTTTGCCGTCGCACGTCTGACGATGTTCACTATCGAATTTGGAACATCTGGCAACTTTTCTTTCAAGTTAGGAATGGGTTCCTTCAACTGTTTCAAAGCGATCTCTACAGCATTCTCTCCCCTGAAAGGCAAAGTACCAGTCAAGAGTTCATACATGAGTATTCCCATAGAATATATGTCGCTTTGCATCGTAGAGCCCTTTCCACTCGCTTGCTCTGGTGGAAGATAATGGACGCTTCCCATGACTGAATTAGTCTGAGTTAACTGCGTACTATTCAAAGCCATCGCAATACCGAAATCGGTTATTTTTACTAATCCACTATCCAATATCATGATATTCTGTGGCTTAATATCTCTATGAATTATATACGAATCGTGCGCAACCGCCAAGCCGTCACAGATCTGACTCATAATATCTATAACTTCCGAAAGGGTGAGCTTTCCACGCTTTTTTATCAATTCTTTCAGATGTTTCCCCTCGATATACTCCATGACCATATAATAAGAACCGTTGTCTTCTCCGACGTCATAAACTTCTACGATGTTAGGATGCGCCAAAGAACTCGCACTTAAAGCTTCTCTTTGAAACCGTCTTACAAATTTTTCATCACTAGCTAAATCCCCACGAAGGACTTTGACAGCTACATTTCTATCTAAAATCGTATCATAAGCGAGGTATACATTCGCCATACCACCTTCGCCTATCGACTTGATTATCTGATAGCGGTCGTTTATTTTCTGCCCCTTCATTATCATAATTCTTTACTCTCCTTAACTAGGTACGCGATAGAAATGTTGTCTGTACCTCCTCTAGAATTGCACTTTCGAACGATCTTAGTTAATTTACTCTCTATGTCGAGTTCATCATCGTTTAATATATTTTCGATCTGTTCAGAGCTTAACATGTTCGTCAAGCCGTCACTGCACAAAAGGATGGCATCGATGTCAGTCTCTACGGCAAATTTATCTAATTCTTGTTTATCACTCGCTCCGAGTGCTCTCATCAAAACGTTCTTCTTAGGATGATTGATAGCTTCTTCTTCAGTGAGTTCCCCTGATTCGACTAGCACATTTACGAGGGTATGGTCCTTAGTTACTTTATGTAGTTTCTGATTTTTTAGTACAAAGCCACTCGAATCCCCAACGTTTCCGAATATTAAAAATTCATCCGTCAAAATCGCGAGAACCAAAGTCGTTCCCATTCCCATGCAATCTGGGTTGCTATTGGCATACTTTATGATCTCTGCATTTATTATTGCGACGTTTTCGTCTAGCCAGTTTATAGCATCTAGTTTGCTCCCTATGCTAGAAAGATTTTTAAATCTCTCGCTCAAATGTGAAACTGCGATACCACTTGCTATTTCACCTGCTCTGTGGCCTCCCATTCCGTCCGCCACGATCATCATGTGTTCGCCCATTATGTTTTTTACTATTATTACCGAATCCTCGTTATGACTTCTGACGATTCCTGGGTCAGTTATATAAAACGATTTCATCTTTCCACCTCATTTGCACGGAGTTGCCCGCATGCTGCCGATATACCTCCGCCGAATTCTCGACGAACGGTAACAGTTATACCATTTTTATTTAAAATTTCAAAAAATTCATCTTTTTTCTTCGTACTCGATTTTTCAAATTCTAAATGGCTAGTTTCATTATAAGGTATCAAGTTTACGTAGACGTTCATACCTTTTAAGAGATCGACTAATTCATAAGCACACTCTTTGCTGTCATTTATCCCTTTAAGCATAACATACTCTATAGTGACGCGTCTATTAGTTTTTGTCGAATATTCGCGAATAGCGGACATTAAAGTGTCAATATTGTAAACCTTATTTATTTTCATTATTCTGTTTCTTATCTCGTCGTTTGGAGCATGCAAACTTATAGCCAAGTTTATCTGTAGAGGGAATTCAGAGAATTCTTTTATTTTAGGTACTATTCCACTCGTCGATACGGTGATGTGTCTTGCACCTATTGCCATACCCTTCGCATCGTTCACGATATTCAAGAACCTTATAATATTATCATAGTTATCAAACGGCTCTCCTATACCCATAATTACGACAGAATTTATCTTTAAACCCGAATTTTCTTCGATCGCCAAGAGTTGCCCTATGATTTCGCCAGGCAAAAGGTCGCGAACTTTCTTTAATCTACCACTTTCACAAAAGGCACATCCCATGTTGCAGCCGATTTGACTAGACACACAGACGCTTATACCGTAGTCGTGTTTCATGACTACCGCCTCTATAAGGTTTTGATCTTTAAGCTCGAAGAGATACTTTAAAGCAGTTTCGCTCTCCTCGCGTTTTTTTATCGAAAGTTGATCGATCGTATAATTGTTTTTCAGCTCATCTATAAACTCTTTTTTTAAGTTAGTCATTTCGTCAAAAGTCTTAACTCTATGTACATAAAGCCACTCATATATCTGAATAGCCTTAAAAGATTTTACATTTTTAGTCTCTAACCATGCGATGAGTTCATCTCTAGTCATATCGTATATATTAGTCATATAGATCACTCTCTATCTCCACAATTATAGCAAAAAACAACATCCTTTACAAGAAAAAAAGCCTCTTATATAGGGCTTTCTAGTCTTCAAGTCGGTACGGATCACTCGTAGTTCCTGTTCCTTTTAGTTGATTTAAGTATTCTGGCTTAATATTGATTACTGGAGCGACATAACCGATGTAGG